>JAPPQC010000045.1 GCA_028817225.1 Gammaproteobacteria bacterium
CAGCGGCGCCTTCGGCCCGGTTGCGCTGGCGGCGTTGTCCGCGCTGCTGCTGCTGATGCTGGCGTATCTGCTGAAATCGCCCCACCGCGCGTCTGCGCGCCGTCGCCGCACCGCATAGAGCGGCGGCGATGTCCGTCGGCCTGATCATGGGCAGCGCCGGCGACTGGCCGGTGCTGAAACACGCCGCAGGCCAACTCCAACGCTTCTCCATTCCGTTTGAGAAAAAAGTCGTCTCGGCGCACCGCACGCCGGAGTGGATGTTTGACTACGCGCGCGGCGCCGAAGAGCGCGGCCTGCAATGCATCATCGCCGGCGCCGGCGGCGCCGCGCACTTGCCGGGCATGGTCGCGGCGCTGACGACCTTGCCGGTGCTCGGCGTGCCGGTGCCCGGACGCCACCTGTCGGGGCACGATTCACTGCTTTCCATTGTGCAGATGCCGCAGGGCGTGCCGGTGGCGACCTTCGCCGTCGGCGAGGCCGGCGCCGCCAACGCCGGCCTGTTCGCCTGCGCGCTGCTGGCGCTGCACTCCCCGCCGCTGCGCGAGGCGCTGAAGAAATTCCGCGAAGACCAGCGCCAATCGGTGCTGCAATCCGCACTGCCCGACTGAACGCCCGCCGCCGGCCTTGACGCGGCGCGCGGCGGCGTCTTACAATGGCGTTTTAGTGGCTACTCCTGTTCGACCGGACCCTCTTTCCCCTTCCCGCCTGCAACTCGACGAGCACGGGCGGCTGCGCCATTTTCTGTGCATCGCCGGCCTCGCCCGCGAACACCTTGTCGAGATACTTGACACCGCCGAATCCTTCGCCGGCGCCGGCGACCGCGCCGCCGGCAAGGTGCCGCTGCTGCGCGGCAAGACCGTCGTCAACCTGTTCTTTGAGGCCAGCACGCGCACGCGCTCGACCTTTGAACTGGCGGCCAAGCGCCTGTCGGCGGATGTGCTGAACCTGGACATGGACACCGCCGCGGTGCAGAAGGGCGAGTCGCTGATTGACACGCTTCGCAACATGCGCGCGATGGATGTGGACATGTTCATCGTCCGCCACGGCGACAGCGGCGCCGCGCAATTCATCGCCCGCAATGTCGGCGAGGGCGTCGCCGTCGTCAACGCCGGCGACGGCGGCCACGCCCACCCGACGCAGGCGATGCTGGACATGTTCACGATACGCCGCTGCGGCAAGGACTTTGCGGCGCTGCGCGTCGCCATCGTCGGCGACATCCGCCATTCGCGCGTGGCGCGCTCGCAAATCGCCGCGCTCAACCTGCTCGGCGCGCGCGACATCCGCCTGGCCGGCCCGCAAACGCTGATGCCGGCGGGCGTGGAGCAACTCGGCGCGCGCGTTTTCAGCCGCATTGAAGACGCGCTGGCGGGCGCCGATGTCGTCATCATCCTGCGCTTGCAGCGCGAGCGGATGCGCGGCGGCTTCCTGCCGAGCGAGGGCGAATACTACCGGCGCTACGGCCTCACCTCGGCGCGTCTCGCGCTGGCCGACGCCGGCGCCATCGTCATGCATCCGGGGCCGATCAACCGCGGCGTGGAAATCAGTTCGCTGGTCGCCGACGGCGCCCGCTCCGTCATCCTGCGCCAGGTCGCCTACGGCATCGCCGTGCGCATGGCCGTCATGTCGCTGACCGTCAGCGGCCAGATCGGCGGACGCCCGCGATGAACAAGACGAACCTGCTGATACGCGGCGCGCAGATATTGAACCCCGCCGACGGCGGCGCCGGGCGCGTCGGCGACATTGCCGTTGAAGACGGCATCATCCGCGCCGTCGGCGCCGCGCCGCCGGCGTTTGAGCCGCACCAGATTATTGAGGCCGGCGGCCTTGTCGCGGCGCCGGGCTTTGTGGACCTGGCCGTGTCATTGCGCGAGCCGGGCCTGGAATACAAGGGCACGGTGTTCTCGGAAACCCGCGCCGCCGCCGCCGCCGGCGTGACGACGCTGTGCTGCACGCCGTGCACGCGCCCGGCGGTGGACTCGCCCGCCACCGTTGAATTGATAGAGCAGCGCGCCGCCGCCGCCGGTTTCTGCCGCGTGCTGATAGTCGGCGCGCTGAGCCGCGGCCTCGCCGGCGACGAACTGAGCGAGATGGCGGCGCTGCAAGAGGCCGGCTGCATCGCGCTCGGCAACGACCTGAACCCGTTCGCCGACCTGCGCGTGCTGCGCCGCGCGATGGAATACGCGGCGGGGCTGGAAATGCCGCTGTTTCTGCACGCCTGTGACGGCGCGCTCGCCGCCGGCGGCTGCGCCCACGAAGGCGCGGTGGCGACGCGCCTGGGGCTGGCCGGCATTCCGGCGTCGGCGGAGATTGCGGCGCTCGGCCAGTGCCTTGCGCTGGCCGCCGAAACCGGCGCGCGCGTGCATTTTTGCCGGCTGTCGTGCGCGCGCTCGGTTGAATTGCTGGCCGACGCGCGCGCGCGCGGCCTGCCGGTGTCCGCCGATGTCGCCGCGCACCAGTTGTTCCTGACCGAAGACGACATCAGCGACTTCAATTCCGACTGCCGCGTGCTGCCGCCGCTGCGCGCCGGGGAAGACCGCGCGGCGCTGCGCGACGGGCTGCGAAGCGGCGTCATTGACGCGGTCTGCTCCGACCACCAGCCGCACGACATCAACGCCAAACTGGCGCCGTTCCCGTCCAGCGAGCCGGGGATTTCGGCGCTTGAGACGCTGCTGCCGCTGGTGCTCGCCCTCGCCGAAGACGGTTTCGGCCTTGCCGCCGCGCTGGCGCTGGTTACATCGCGTCCGGGCGCGCTGCTGCCGGGCGCCGCCGGCCAACTGCGCGAAGGCGCCGCCGCCGACCTCTGCCTGTTCAACCCCGCCGCCGAATGGCGGGCAACCCCCGAAACCCTGCACAGCAGCGGCAAAAACACCCCGTTCCTCGGCGCCACGCTGACAGGCCGCGTTCACCGCACGCTGTATCAGGGGCGCGTTGTCCATGAGCCGGAGTAGCATTTTTTCCGAGCGCGCGCATGTTGTCGGGCAGCAGGCGTTTGACGCCGGGCAATATGTGTTGAAACTTCATGCGCCGCGCTGCGCCGCCGCCGCCGCGCCCGGCCAGTTCATGCATTTGCGCTGCGCCGGTGATTTGCCGCTGCGCCGCCCGTATTCCATTCTGTCCGCCGACGCCGGCAGCGGCGAGGTGGAGATGCTGTACAAGATCGTCGGCGCGGGCAGCCGCCGTCTTGCGGCGTGTTGCGCCGGTGATGTGCTGGACAGTCTCGGGCCGATTGGCCGTGCGTTCGCGCCGTCGCCCGAACGCCCCAATCTGCTGCTGGTCGGCGGCGGCGTCGGCATTCCGCCGATTCTGTTCCTGGCGGCGCGCGCGCACGAAGACGCTGCGGCCAACTACACGCCGCGGGTGCTGATGGGTTCGGAGATTCCGTTTCCTTTTGATGTGACGGATTCGGCATTGCCGTTCGCAGGCGTCGGCGACGAGGCCCGCGCAACAATGGCCGCGCTTGAACAGCGCGGCATCGCCGCGCGTCTTGCCAGCGGGCGCGGCTTTGCGAATTGTTATCGCGGCCCTGTCGGCGACCTTGCGCGGCAATGGCTGGACGCGGCGCCGCCCGATGAACTGGCGGCGACGGCAATGTTCGCCTGCGGCCCGTTACCGATGCTGCAACACATCGCGCGCATCGCCGCGCACTTCAATCTGCCGTGCCAGGTCGCGCTGGAAGAGACCATGGCCTGCGGCGTCGGCGGCTGCGCCGGCTGCACCGTCGCCGTGCGCGACGACAACGGCGGCATCGCAATGAAACGGGTCTGCGTGGACGGCCCGGTCTTCAATGCCCACCGCGTCTTCGGCTGAAGCGCGCCCGGCACGCCCGGCACGGCGCAGGCGTCCGGCGGCGCAGGCCGCAAAGGGCTTGCAGGGGCTTGCAGGGGCTTGCGGAGGGGTTGTATAATACGCCCCGCGCAGAGGGGACAAGAAATCTGCCGGTGTCGAACAAACCATGATGACTGTACATGCTCAACACGCGCGCAAAAAGCGCCGCGCAACCGCCGCGCCGTTGTTCCTGCGCGCCGCCATGGTCGTGGCGCTGCTGGCGGCGCCGGCGTTTCATTCGCAGGTGTTCGGCCAGACAGCGGCGGCGGTCAGCGGCGGCGGCGACCAGCGGGTGGATGAGAACAGCGCGGTCACCCTCAACGGCATTGTCAGCGGCGGCGGCGTGTTGACCTACGAGTGGGCGCAGGTGGCCTCCGACGATGCCGGAGCCGCCCTGGTTGTCGGCGGCTTCGAACTGACCGGCTCCACCGGCACGCCGGCTGCGAACGGCGCCGCCATGGTGACCTTCAATGTGTCAACGGCCACCGACAGGCGCGGGAACGGCGTACGGGATCTGGCGAGCGACCGGTATTTCTTCCGCCTGACCGGCCGCTCCACGACATCCGGCGAGACCACCGTGGCCACCGACACCGTGGCGGTTACCGTGTATCCGCCGCGCGCCCTCTATGTGACGGGCGGTTACCCGAGCATTGACGCCCGTGAGGGAGATACATTTTCCGTGGTGCTGTACCGCAGGGACGGCGTGCACCCGGCCGCCGGCATCCGGCTTCCCTTTGGCGCGGGCGCCGGCCCCAGCCGGGGACCAGACTGCCTCGCGCCGAAAGAGGGCGGTTCGGCGCCTCAGGATTTTCGCTTTGCCGGCGGGCACAGTCAGCTTGACGGAGTCATTCAACCTGAAGATGACTCCATTACACGGAACTACGAGGTTGTGGACGACAACATTCCCGAAAATACAGAGTGCCTCGGTTTTGGCTTCGCTCTGCACAACAACGCGGATCGTAGCTCCTGCTGCGCCAACAACTGGATAGTGGAGAATGAAGAAGGCTTTATCCAGAACGCGAGAATAAACGACAACGACACGATCACGGTCGGCTGGCAGGAGACGGCGGTTACGGTGGGCGAAGGCGCCGGCACGGTAACGCTGACCGCCGTCATCACCGACCCCGCGGCGGGCGGCGCCATTGAGCGCGACAACTTCATGCTGCAATATGACACCGCCGACGGCAGCGCCGCCAGCCCCGGCGACTACACGGCGGTGGTGTCGGGCATGGTCGAGTTGGGCGCCGACAGGCGCAGCGTCGCCGTCACCGTGCCCATCATTGACGACAGCGTGATGCGTGAATTCGGCGAGACTTTCACTGTCCGGATCAGCACGGCGAGCGTCACGCCGATGTTGACGGCAATCGGCTCGGCAACGGTGACCGTAACGATAGACGACAACGACTTCCCGACGCCGGTGGTCGGCGTCACGCCCAACCGCGCCAATTTCAGCGAGGGCGACACCGACGCCGAATTCACCATCACGCTGACGGGCGGCGCCTTCAACTCGGCGGTGGCGGTGCATTTTCAGGTGACGGGCACCGCCATCACCACCGGCGATTACGACATCACGCTGCCGGCCGGCATCGGCGCGATGAACTCGATGGGCACGCTGACGCTGATGACCCACAGCACCGACACCGAGGCCAACCCCGTCAGCGACACGATCAGGCTGACCATCACCGACGACGACAACACCGTGCGTGAGGACGCCGAAACGCTGGAGATTGCGGTGTGGACGGACGGCAGCGAGGTCAGCAGGACTTCGGTTACCATCGCCGCCGACCCCGTCGCGGATCGTTTCCTGTCGTTCGGCGCGGCAACGGCGGACGGCGCGGAAGGCGCCGAGATGGTCATTCCGGTTGAACTGACCGGCCTTGCGCCGTCGGGGAGTGTGCGGGTGGCCATCACCGCCGCCGCCGGCGCCGGCGCCAACCCGGCGGAGACCGGCGACTACACGCTGCTGACGCCGACGCTGACTTTCAACGCCACCGGCACGCAGAATGTCCGCCTGCGGATTGAGCAGGACAATGTCAATGAAAGCACTGAAACCGTGCTGGTTTCGCTCGGCGCGATAGAGGCCGATGGCGGCGGCGGCGGCACGGTGTCGCGGTCGCCGGATTCGGTGACTGTGTCCATCGCGCGGAACGACGCGATCACTTATTCCATTGCGGCCACGCCGGATCCGGCGGTGGAAGACGGCGAAGTGCGGTTCACTCTCAGTTTGAGCGCCCCGTCGGAAGGCGATGTGAGCGTGGCGCTTGGCGCAAGCGGCGGCGGCATGCTGAACGGCCGGCCATCGCTGGTGTCGGCGGAGTTCAGCGGCGTTCCGGCCAGTGTAACGGTGCCTGCCGGCGCCTCCAGCACCGAGTTCAGGGTTAGCCTGGTGGATGACAGTCTGGTGGAGGCGGAAGAGTCCCTCGGGCTGCTCCCCGGCGACATCACCCGGACGGCGCAGGCGGGCATGGTGAGCGCGGCGGGCGGCGCCCCCATCATTCGCATCACCGACAACGACGACGCCTACTACACCATCGCGGCGGCTGAAAACACGGCGGTTGAGGGCGGCGACGCGCGATTCACCGTCAACCTGGTGCGGCAGTCGGACGGCGGCGTGGTAACGGCGCCGGGCGCTGTCGTCGTGCCGTGGACGGCGCAGGTGGGCGCGCAGGGCAACACCGGCGACGCCAACACGCAGGCGATGCCCGACCTCACCGGCGGCACCGGCGCGGCGGGCGCGGCCCTCAGCGGCGAGGTGACGATTGCGGCGGGCCAGAGCACGGCGACGATTACGCTGTCCATCAACAGCGACAGCCTGGAGGAAACCGCCGAGACACTGACGGTGACGCTGGGCGCCTCCCCGACGCTGACGGCGGAAACCGGCGTGGTTGCCAGAAGCCCCGACGACAACGCCGCGCAGGTAACGATACCGGAGAACACGGCGGCGTCGCGGGTGTTGTCGGTCGCCCGCGCGTCCGGCGCCATGCGCAGCGAGCCGCTGTATGAACAGGATGCGTCGCGCGACGACACCGGCGCCGACCTGTATGAATTGACGATGAGCATCCCCGGCGGCGGCACCTCAAGCGAGGCCGTGATGGTGGAGTGGCGCGTTGTCACGGGCGCGGCGACCGCAAACGCCAACCCGGCGGAGCCTGCGGAAGACTTTAATGTGGTCAGCGGCACGGCGACCTTCGCCGCCGGCGCCGCCGACGGCGCGACGGCGACCGTGGAGCTGCAACTGGCGGAAGACACGCTGAACGAGGGCGCGGAGCGGTTCTCCATTGAGTGGGAGTTGAACCCGGCCAACCCGGATGTGGCGTTGCCGCAGCGCACCAACGGCACCATCGCGCGCAGCACATCCGACACGATTGCGCTGTCTCTCAGGACGAGGATTCCCGCGAATACGGCATGCACCGTGGAATCCAGTGGCGGCTGCGCTTCGCTGACGATTGGCGGGCCTGCGGGAATTCTGGTTACCGACGACATCACGCTTTCCGTCACTTTTGACACAACCGGAGGCGTCGGCGGCGACAATTCCTGGAGCGTCGTGAATCCCTCCGATACGGTGGGCATGGCCGAGCAGACGGACGGCATGGTGACCGTGACCTCTTTCGGGGATGTTTATAACAGCGCCGGACAGACACTGCAATTTCAGGTTGGCCCGGTGGCTGACATGTTCAACGAGTCCACGCAGACCATTGTCGTCCGCTTCACCGGAGGCGAGAGCGCGGGCGATGTCAGCGTGGACGGCATTGGCGACATCAGTTTCATCCATGTTGACGACGACGCGACGACGGTGTCGGTCGGCGACGCGCCGGCGGCCAACGAGGGCGAGAATGCCATGTTCCCGGTGGAGTTCACCGGCGGCATTCCGACGCGCGATGTCGAGATTGACTGGGAAGTGGTGCACGGCACCACGGTGGATGCCGACTTTGTGTCGCTGACGGGCACCGAGAGAATCAGAATCGCCTTTCCGACCGGTCTGGCGGACGCGGTGACAACCGGCATTGTCCGCGTCGCGATTGCGAGGGATGACGATGACGAGGAAGACACCTTCACGCTGCGGCTGACCGGTGCGCGCGGCGCCGGCGGCAGCATCAGCGTGGCCGCCGCCACATCGGGGACGGCGGTGATCAACCGCCTTGATCTGGCGGCGCCGCGCTTCGCCGACCCGGATGAACAGCCCGGCTGGACCGGCGGCCAGCAGGTGCTGTGGGTGAAGATGAACGAGAACATCAAGGTGCTGGCGTCGCCGTCGGGGGCGACGGCTTCGACCGACGCGGCCAGCCTGACGACGCTGAACGCCGGCGACTTCACGGTAACCGAAAACTGCTGCGCGCCGGCGATGTCGGCGGCGGCGGGCATTGCGGTGAGCGCGGTTGCGGCGTTCCCGGACGCGACCAACCCGGCGTTGAGGCTGACGCTTGCGCGCGCGATCACGGGCGGCGCCGCCAATGTGATGGTTGACTACGCGCATTCCGGCGGCAACGCGATTTACGACACGGCGCTGGAGCGCGGCCTGTCGGGGCCGGGCGGGCGCAACATGACCACGGGCACCAGCGTGCTGCTGCCGGGTCTCAATGAGCACCTGACGGCCGACGCCGACGGCGACGGCATACCGGACGCGGTGGAGGCGAGAATCAGCGGCGACGCCGGCAACCCGTTTGTGGCGGTTACCGATGCGCAGCAGCCGGTGCTGGACATCAGGCGCACGGCTTCGCGCAACCCGGTGGCGTATTCCGGCATTCGCGCACACGGCGTGCGCGCGCACCTGGGCGTTTCGACGGTGGGCGTTTCGACGACGCGGACGGCGGCACAGACCATCACCGCATATTACAGCAGCGACACCTTCGGCTACGACGGCGCCTATGCGTGCGCCAGCGGCCAGTTTCCGGTGAATTACGCCGCGCCGCTGGCGGACGGCGGCTGCGCGGCGGTGGATTGGGGCGACATCCGTCCGGGCGTGAATCACACGATTGCATGGCTTGCGCGGTCGGCGGACGGTGTGTGGGCGGTGAGGACGAACACCGACAGCAACCTGCCGGAGATGGTCATCCAGCGGATACCGGAACTGAACATGGACGCGCAAAGCCGCTACACGACGGGCATGGTCGTGGTGAGCGCCTCGTTTGACAGCACGCCCAACGAGCCGCTGACGCTGGCACTGTCGAGAACGGAGCAAATCGAAACCGGAACGAGGGTGACGATGTTCACGGCGACCTGGAACAGCGGTGAGGACCTGACGCTGATGGTGACCGACACATCGGCGGTGTCGGCGGTGTGGGAGATTGCCGGATTGACGGCGGGTGTCGCAGGAGGCGGCGCATCGCTGCTGTATGTCCCGGCCGCGGACGCCGTCAACTTCCCGTCAGTCAGCCGGCACTCGCTGGGCCTGGTGCCGCGGACGCAGGTAACGCGCATCAACGCGCCGGTGCCGCCGATACTGGGCCGGTCGTGGCTGGTGTTTTCCAACAACCCCGGTGAAACGACCCATGTGCTGAGGGAAACCAATGTGCAAAGCCTGTATGTTGTGGTGGAAAACCTCGACGACATCGGCGCCGGAGTGTCGGTTGCGGTGACTCATGACGGCGCGCTGAGTTCGGCGGCGGCGGCCGGGACGCAGAGATTCCTGGACAGTTTGAATGCCTACGAGATTATCCTCACTGTGGGCGGCAATCTTTTGCCGACGACGAACACGGCGGTGATTCAGGTGGCGGTAACGGGCGGCTTCGGCGGCGTTACGACGGCGACCTACCGCTTCCCGATAACGGCGCCGACCGCGCCGCTGGCGGCGACGGCTGCGAGAGGCAATGACGAGGACAACGACGGGATCATTGACGCGATAGACGCCTTTGACGACAGCGACCACCTGCCGGTGGTGGTGGACGAGACGGCGGGCGCGAGTGCGTGGCACCACATCCGCCCGGCGCTGCCGCTGCACGACCTGCGCCTTGGCGAGATGACATTCCGTCGGCTGGCGATGGCGACGGCGAACGACCAGGTGGACGACTACGCCGAATACTCTGCGTCGGAGACGCCGCCGAGCACCAGCAACCTGGCGGTGGTGTATGACTTTGAAATCGGCGGCGTGGATTACGCCGATGTGACATCGGACAGCCGCACCGGCGGCGCGGCGGGCGTGATTATTCCGCTGCCGCGCGACCTGTATGACAGCGGCGCGAGCCTGGTGAAATACCCGTCGGATGTGGCGTTCAGCGTGGAAGGCGACAACGACTACGGCTTTGCGCAACTGCAAGAGGACGGCGCGTGCCCGGACGACACGATGACGGCGGGCAGCCCGTACCGCGAAGGCGAGACGCTGCGGCGCGCCAAGCGCGGCGGTGACGCCTGCCTGGTGGTGTATATCGTGGACGGCGGCCCGAACGACGAGGACGGCGCGGCCAACGGCATCATCAAGGACCCGCTCGGCGTTCGCGCCGGCAATGCCGCCGCCGGCAGCGGCAGCCGCAGCCACAGCGGCGCCTTCGGCCCGGTTGCGCTGGCGGCGTTGTCCGCGCTGCTGCTGCTGCTGGCGCTGAAATCGCCGCGCCGCGCGCGCCGCCGCACCGCATAGAGCCGCCGCCCCGTCAGGGCTTCGGCGACAGCGTTTCCACCCGCAGCGGGTCGGGGCCGCGCAGTTTGATCTGGCGGCCAGGTTCGGGCGTGACGGCGGCGCCGCAGACATCGGCGCAGACCGGCATTTCGCGGCCACCGCGGTCTATCAGCACCGCGAGCACGACGGCGGCGGCGCGGCCATAGTCAAACAGTTCGTTCAGCGCGGCGCAGACGGTGCGCCCGGTGTGCAGCACATCGTCCACGAGAATGACATGCCGGTCGGTCAGGTCGGTGTGAATCGCCGACGGCCTGACCCGCGGATACAGCCCGATGCGGCTGAAATCGTCGCGGTAGAAGTTGATGTCGAGCGTGCTGAGCCGCTCGCGCGCGCCGAGCAGGCGGTGCAGGCGTTCGGCGACCCAGACGCCGCCGGTGTGCACGCCGGCGATGACCGGGTCGTCCAGGCCGCGCTCGGCTATCAGCGCCCGCAAATCGCGCGCCATTTGTTCTATCAACGCTTCCGGTTGTATGTCGTTCATCGGTTGTTGTCCTCATGCACACCGGCGGCGGCGCTGCCGTTGCCGGGGTTGTCTGCGTTCATCACGGTTGTCTTCCTTATAATACGCCGTCCGCCGGCTCCATCCGCGACAGCCACCCCTCCAATATCAGCGCGGCGGCGGTTTTGTCAATCTCTTCCTTGCGGATTCGGGCGCCGCCGGCGCTGCGGCGCTGTTTCAGCAGGCGGTAGGCGTCGTTTGATGTCCACGCCTCGTCCGCCGTCTCCACCGGCCCGTTGAAACGGCGGCGCAGGCCCGACACAAAGCGGTTCAGCGCGTGCAGCAGTTCCGGCGGCGAGGTGTCGCCCGGTTTGCCGACGACGACGCGGCACGGCAGCCAGGTTTGCAGCAGCGCCTCAATGCGGCGCCATTCGGGGCTGCCCTTCCTGCACGCCAGCGTCGTCAGCGGCTGCACGATGCGCGTGTGCACATCACCGACGGCGACGCCGATGCGCGCAAGCCCGTAGTCAAAGCCCAGCACCTTGTCGCTGTCACTTGCCATGGTTCTTTCTTGCCGCCTCCACCTTGCCCTCAATCGCTTCAATCACCTGCCCGGTGATGTCCAGGCCGGTGGCGCGTTCCAGTTCGCGCGCGCAGGTCGGGCTGGTTACATTGATTTCGGTCAGGCGCCCGCCGATGACATCCAGGCCGACGAACAGCAGTTGCAGTTCGTTCAGGCGCGGCGCGATGCGTTCGCACAGCCGCACATCGCCCGGCTCCAGTTCCGCCACCTCGGCGCTGCCGCCGGCGGCGATGTTGGCGCGCAGTTCGCCCGCCGCCGGCACGCGCCGGATCGTCTTCGGCACCGGGCGCCCGCCGATGACGAGGATGCGCTTGTCGCCGTCGCGGTACTGCGGTATCAGCGCTTGCAGCATCACCGTGCGCGTGGAGTCGCGCGTCATCGTCTCCAGCAGCGTCGAGGCGTTGACATCGTCGCTGCGAACGCGAAACACCGACGCGCCGCCCATGTTGTCGAGCGGCTTGACGACGGTGTCGCGGTGGCGCTCGACAAACGCGGCGAGGCGGCGCGCGTCGCGACTCACCAGCGTTTCCGGGAAGGCGCCGGGAAACTCCTGCGCGAGGATTTTCTCGTTGACGGTGCAGATGCCGCGCGGGCGGTTGACGACGACGACGCCGGCGCGCGCCGCGTGCTCGAGTATCTGGCAGGTGTAGAAGTATTCCATGTCAAGCGGCGGGTCTTTTCGCATCAGCACCGCGTCGAGCGACGCCAGTTCCATGTCGCGCGCGGCGCCGGTGAATTCGTGCCAGCGTTCGTTGTCGAGCGACACGCGCACTTCGCGCGCGCGCGCGCAGGCGTTGCCGTTGTGCAGAAACAGGCCGCGCTGCTCAACATAAAACAGCCGCCAGTTGCGCCGCTGCGCCGCCTCCATCAGCCCCAATGTGGTGTCCTTGGCGGGGTGGATGCCGCCGATGTCGTCCATGACGACGCCGAGCGCGCGCGCGCCGCCTGTGTTGTCCGTCATGCCGTTCAATCCCGCCGTTGTGTGCCGCCTTTTGTGCCGTTCTGCGGGCCGGAGGTTACACCGGGCCGCCTGTGCGATTATAATCGTCTTTTGACATGAACCACATCCGCAATTTTTCCATCATCGCGCACATTGACCACGGCAAATCCACCCTCGCCGACCGCTTCATCCAGTTGTGCGGCAGTCTCAGCGAGCGCAAAATGGAGCACCAGGTGCTTGACTCAATGGACATCGAGCGCGAACGCGGCATCACCATCAAGGCGCAGGCGGTGTCGCTGCACTACCGCGCCGGCGACGGCGGCGCCTACCAGTTGAACCTGATTGATACGCCCGGCCATGTGGACTTCGGCTACGAGGTGTCGCGCTCGCTGTCGGCGTGCGAGGGCGCGCTGCTGGTCGTGGACGCGACGCAGGGCGTTGAGGCGCAGAGCATCGCCAACTGCTACGCCGCCATCGGCCAGGGCCTGGAGGTGCTGCCGGTGCTGAACAAGATGGACCTGGCGGTGGCCGACGCCGAGCGCGCCGCGCGCGAAATCGGCGACCTCATCGGCCTGGAAGCCGGCGGCGCCAGCCGCGTCAGCGCCAAGACCGGCGACGGCGTAGCCGAACTGCTGGAACGCATCGTGCGCGAGATTCCGCCGCCGCGCGGCGACCCGGACAAGCCGCTGAAGGCGCTGGTGATTGACTCGTGGTTTGACCCGTATCTTGGCGTGGTCGCGCTGGTGCGCGTGATGGACGGGAAACTGGCGCCGCGCCGCCGCATCATGGCGATGGCGAGCGGCGCCGTGCACCAGGTGGAGGCCGTCGGCGTGTTCACGCCGGAGCGCGTCGAGAAGGCGGCGCTTGAGGCCGGCGAGGTCGGCTTTGTGACCGCCGGCATCAAGGACACCGGCGCGGCGCGCGTCGGCGACACGCTGACCGACGCCGGCGCGCCGGCGGCGCAGCCGCTGCCCGGCTTTGAGAAGATACAGCCGCGCGTGTTCGCCGGCCTCTACCCGGCGGACTCCGACGACTACAAGGACTTGCGCGACGCCCTGGATAAACTGGGCCTGAACGACGCCGCGCTGCACTGCGAGCCGGAGACTTCGCAGGCGCTCGGCTTCGGTTTCCGCTGCGGTTTTCTCGGCCTGCTGCACATGGAAGTCGTGCAGGAACGCCTGGAGCGCGAATACGGGCGCGACCTGGTGACGACGGCGCCGACGGTGACCTACCGCGTCCGTCTCACCGACGGCGGCGTCGCCGAGGTGCACAACCCCGACATGCTGCCGCCGCCCAACCGCATCGCCCATATTGAAGAGCCGGTCATCGGCGCGACGATACTGGCGCCGAAGGAATACATCGGCGCCGTCATCGGCCTGTGCATGGAAAAGCGCGGCGAGCAGAAGTCCATCCACTACACCGGCGCGCAGGCGGCGCTGGAATTCCGCCTGCCGCTGAACGAGATAGTCTTTGACTTCTTCGATCGCCTGAAGTCGCTGACGCGCGGCTATGCGTCGTTTGACTACCAGTTGGCGGGCTTCCGCGAGGCGCCGCTGGTGCGCCTTGACATCCTGATCAACGGCGAGCGCGTGGACGCGCTTTCAATGATTGTGCACAAGGACAACGCGGCGCCGCTGGGGCGCGCGCTGGTCAACAAGATGCGCGACTTGATACCGCGCCAGATGTTTGACATCGCGATTCAGGCCGCCGTCGGCTCGCGCATCATCGCGCGCTCGACGACGAAGGCGCTGCGAAAGAATGTGACGGCCAAGTGCTACGGCGGCGATGTGACGCGCAAGCGCAAACTGCTCGAGAAACAAAAGGCCGGCAAAAAACGCATGAAACGCATCGGCAAGGTCGCGCTGCCGCAAGAGGCTTTTCTGGCGATTCTGAAGGTGGAGAGGTGAGTGTGCGGTGTGCAGGGGCTGGCGGTGGCGCCGATGTTGCCGAAGGTGCGGCGGTGAGTGCGCGGCGCGTGCGGGCTGTGTCGCGGACGCTATTGGCGCTGCTGTTGTGCGCGGCGTGCGCGCGCGCCGCCGCCGATGTGATGGTGGTTACGCTGCTCGGCACCGGCACGCCGCGCCCGGAGGTGTCGCGTTTCGGCCAGGCGGTGCTGGTTGAAGCCGGCAATGACAAACTGCTGTTTGACGCCGGGCGCGGCGTCGCCCAGCGCGTGATGGAACTGGGGCTGGATTTCAGCGACCTGCACACGGTGTTCATCACGCACCTGCATTATGACCACATCATCGGCCTGCCCGACCTGCTGCTGTCGGGCTGGATTTACGGGCGCGCGCAGCCGCTGGAGGTGCGCGGCCCGGCGGGCATCGCCGCGCACCTGCGCCATCTGGAGCAGGCCTACAAGCGCGACATTGAACTGCGCCTGTCGTACACGAAACTGCCGCCCGCCGGCGCCGCTTTCCGCGCCGCCGAAATCATCGTCGGCGCGGACGGCGGCGAGGGCGGCGGCAAGGGCGACGGCGCGGGCGGTGGCGAGGGCGGTGGCGAGGGCGACGGCAAGGGCGGTGGCGCGGACGGCGGCGCAGTGTGGCGGCGCGGCGACCTGAAGGTGACGGCGTTCACCGTCAATCACGGCGTCGTGAAGCCGTCGTTCGGCTACCGCGTGGATTACCGCGGGCGCTCGGTGGTCATCTCCGGCGACACCGGTTATTCGCGGCAACTGGTCGCGCATGCGCGCGGCGCCGACCTGCTGGTGCATGAAATCGCCGCCGCCTCCGACGCGCTGCAACGCGCCAACCCGCGGCTTGTGCGCGTGCTGGACTATCACTCAACGCCGGAGGAAGTGGCGCGCGTCGTGCGCGAAACCAAACCGCGCATGACGGCGCTGGTGCACCCGCTGGTCTTCGGCGTTTCCGAAGACGACATCCTGGCGCGCATCGGCGGCGAACCGGGCAAAGTCGTCTTCGGCGAAGACCGGATGGCGTTTGATATCGGCGACCGCCTGCGCGTGTACGCGCGCCCCGGAGCGTCGCCATGAAGCGCGGCAATGGCGCGCCGCGGCTGATGGGCATATTGAACCTGACGCCGGACAGTTTCTCGGACGGGGGCCTGTACAACGACACCGGCAAGGCGCGCCGCCGCGCCGCGCAGATGCTGGAAGAGGGCGCCGACATCATTGACATCGGCGGCGAATCCACGCGCCCCGGCGCCGCGCGCGTTGCCGCCGCCGAGCAGAAGGCGCGGGTGCTGGACGCCGTCGCCGCGGTTTGCGAACGCAGCCCGCGCCCGCTGGTCAGCATTGACACGACGCTGGCGGAAGTCGCCGAGGCCGCGCTGGATGCCGGCGCCGGCATGATCAACGATGTGTCGGCGGGGCGCGAAGACCCGGAAATTCTTGAACTGGCGGCGGCGCGGCGCGTGCCGATTTGCCTGATGCACATGCAGAACGGCCCGCAGACGATGCAGGATAACCCGCGCTACGATGATGTTGTCGCCGAAGTCGGCGCGTTTCTGGCCGCGCGCGCCGAACACGCAATCGCGCGCGGCGTCGGGCGCGACAACATTCTGCTGGACCCGGGCATCGGTTTCGGCAAGACGACGGCGCACAACCTTGCGCTGATCAACAACCTGCAAACCTTCACCGGCCTCGGCTTTCCGGTGCTGCTGGGCGCCAGCCGCAAGCGCTTCATGGGCCAGTTCTGCCGCGCCACCGACGCCGCCGCGCGCGTCGCCGCCGGCGTCGCGGTCACAGTGCTTGGCGCGCAGGCCGGCATCGCCGTTTTCCGCGTGCACGATGTGTGGCAGCACCGCCAGGCGCTCGACCTGATGAACGCACTGGCAAACCGGGCCGCGCCGCAATGAAAGTGCTGTCGGTTGCCGACCGCTTTGACAGCGTGGCCGAGGAGCGCGTGATTACGATTTCGCGGGTCAAGGACGCCTCGTGCCTGCACCGCTATTTCAAGAATTATGTGGAACGCCCGAAGGACGAGGCGGCGTTTGTCAGCATTGAGACCGCCGTCGGCAGTTTCTTTCATTCGTGCGCCGAGGACTGGCTGAAGGAAATCGCCGCGCGCGGCGGCGTCATCGGCGACGACGACCGGATGGATGTCGCCGGCCTGCTTCGCAAGTTCCGGTTGTCGTTCCAGTGGCAGGGGCGGCTGCGCGAGCCGTACCGGATTGTGCGCCGCGGCGCCGTGTTTGACGACTTTGTCACGCGCCTCGAGCGCATCGCCGCCAACTTCAACGAGTTTGTGTCGCAGCGTCTCGCCGGCAGCGAGGTGGCGGCGGTGGAGGGCGCGCTGCAAATCAGCACCGACGAGATGCTGATACGCGGGCGCTACGACCTGGTGTCGCGCGACGCCGGCGGGCGGCTGATGCTGTGGGACTGGAAGAGCGGGCGCATGCCGAAACCCGAATACCACGACGACTTCCTGAACCAGAAGGTGCAACTGGGCATTTACGCAATCTGGATGCGTTACCGCTACGACACGCCCGATGTGGAAGGCGCCGCGGTTTTCCTGCGCGACCGCCCGCAATGCCTGTCGGAAACCTTCACGCCCGACATTGAACGCATGGTGCTCGATTACCTCGCCGACAACCGCCGCCGCCTGAACCGCCTGAACCAATGGCCCCCGTCCCCCGGCCCGCTGTGCGACTGGTGCGGCTGGAAACCAATGTGCCCGGCCTTTAAAGGCGATTGATTTATTGGCCGGGCCGCGCCGCGAGGCAGGCGGCGACGGCGGCGCGCGGGTCGGCGGCGGCCAGCACGCCGGACGCCGCCGCAATCAGTTGCACACCGCATTCCCACACCGCGCGCGCGTTGTCCGGGCCGATGCCGCCGATTGCACAAACCGGCAGCGCGCAACCCTGCACGCATTTTCTCAGCGTATCAAGCGAGATGCGCGCGGCCTGCGGCTTCGTCGGCGACGCAAACACCGAGCCGAACGCGACATAATCGGCGCCGTCGTCCCGCGCCCGCGCCGCGCGCGCCGCCGAGTCGTAGCATGACACGCCGACAATGGCGCCGCCGCCCAGTCGCCGCCGCGCCGCCGCCACGCTGCCGTCGCCGTCGCCAAGATGCACGCCGTCGGCGCCGAGTTCGGCGGCGAGGGCAATGTCATCATTGACAATCAACGGCACACCAAACCGGCGGCAAACGGCTTGCAAAGACGCCGCCTGCCGCCGCCGCACATCACCGCCGCCGCGCACATCGCGGCTACTACGCGCACCGCCGCCGCGCGCATCAATGCGGCTATTACGCGCACCGTCGCCACCGCGCACATCGCCGCCGCTGCCGCGCGCATTACTGCCGCTATCGCCGCGTCCATGCTTGCAGCGATACTGCACCAGCACAACACCGGCCTCAAGCAACGGCGCAATCACATCACCGCCGCCACCCGCCGGCAACAACCCCGCATCGGCAATCAGATAAACCCCCGACGGCACTTTGGACACGGCGTTCGGCATCACGCTTCAGACCGCTGCGGCGCCGGATTGCCGTGCTGCGGAATGGGCGCGCGCAGCAAACAGCGGTAAGTGTAATCGTGCGCGCGCCGCGCCGCCTCCGCGACGGACGCGCCGCGCGCCAGTTCAACGGCGAGCGCGCTTGACAGCGTGCAGCCGCTGCCGTGATAGCGGTGCGGCAGGCGTTGGCAGGTGATGTCGCACGGCGGCGCGCCGTTGCGGTAGAGGCGGTGGCGCAGTTGCCCGTTGCTTTCGGATTCGCCGGTAATCAGCACCGCGCCACATCCGCTTTCAAGGATTTTTGCGGCCATCGCCGCGGCGTCGCCAACAACCGCCGCCAGCCGCGCCGCCTCGTCCAGGTTCGGTGTTGCGACTGTCGCAAGCGGCAACAGCCGTGCAACGATCCGCGCCGTCGTCGCATCGTCGCAGAACAGGTAACCGCCGCCGGCGGCCAGCACCGGATCCAGCACGACGGGCGTGTTTGGCAGCGCCGCCAGCGCGTCGGCGACGGCGTCAACGACGGGCGCCGACGGCGTCAGGCCGATTTTGACGGCGGCAATGGGTTCATTCGCCGCCAGTTCGCCAATCCGGCGGCGCACGGCGTCGGCGTCGGCGGGCGCGCACGACTGCGCGTTAACGCTGTCCTGCCGCGTGCGGCAGGTGATGACGGCCAGCGCACGCGCGCCGAGGGCGGCGGCGGTTTCGGCGTCGGCGCGGGCGCCGGCGCCGCCGCCGGGGTCGAGGCCGGAGACGGCGAGTATCGTCAACTTTGCGCGGCTGTTCATCGTCTTCGCGCTATAATAGCAAGGCGGGCGCCCGCCGCCCGCGGCACCGATGGAATACAGAAAATACATGTGCGTTGTTTGCGGCCATCTCTACGACGAGGAAAAGGGCGAGCCGGAAGACGGCATCGCGCCCGGCACGCGCTGGGAGGACATTCCGTGGAACTGGGTCTGCCCGGAATGCGGCGCCGCCAAGTCCGACTTTGAGTTGGTCGAGGACTGAACGGCGATGTCGGTTCTGGTCTGCGGCTCGGTCGCGTTCGACAACATCATGGTCTTTGAGGACCGCTTTCGCAACCACATCCTGCCCGACCGCCTGCACATCCTGAACATCTCCTTCCTGGTGCCGAAGATGCGCCAGCAATTCGGCGGCTGCGCCGGCAACATCGCCTACAGCCTGTCGCTGCTCGGTTGCGACGCGCACCCGATGGCCACCGTCGGCAGGGACTTCGGCGAATACGCCGCGTGGATGGACAAGCACGGCGTCAGCCGCCGCCACCTGCTGGCGGTGGAGGATGAATTCACCGCGCGCGCCTTCATCATCACCGACCTTGATGACAACCAGATTACCGCCTTCCACCCGGGCGCGATGAACGAATGCCACCGCAACCGCGTGCCGGCGGGCGACGGCATCCGCCTCGGCCTGATCTCGCCGGAAGGGCGCGACGGCATGATTCAGCACGCGCGCCAGTTTTCCGACGCCGGCATTCCGTTTCTGTTTGATCCGGGGCAGGGCACGGCGATGTTCACGGCGGAGGAACTGAACGACTTCATCGAGCGCGCCGACTACCTCGCGTGCAACGATTACGAGGCGCGCATCATCACCGAGCGCACCGGCTGGACGACGGCGCAACTGGCGTCGCGGGTGCGCGCGCTGGTCGTCACGCGCGGCGGCGACGGCTCCAGCATCCACGCCGGCGGCAAGGTGCATGAAATTCCGGTGGCACGCCCCGAGGCCGTCAAGGACCCGACCGGCTGCGGCGACGCCTACCGCGCCGGCCTGATTCACGGCCTCGTCAACGACATGGACTGGGAAACCACGGGCCGCGTCGCATCGCTGATGGGCGCCGTCAAGGTGGAATGCTCCGGCGGCCAGGGCCACCGCTTCTCAAAGGACGAACTGGAAACGCGCTTTCAGGAAAACTTCAACTACCGCACGGGGCTGTAACCGGCGGTTTGGCACGGCGGGCTTGTGCAGCCGCAAACCGGGCAACGCTTTGGCGCTCGCGCACGGCGGCGTTGTGCAGTGATGAAAACCCCCGGCGTTTGCATGCAGCGGAGTTGCCAATGACAGCCGCGAGCGACAGCGCCGATGAGACCGCCCCGGCCTTCCATTTTGACCCGCAAACGCTGAACCCGGCGAACCGCGGCGACGGCGTCAGCGCGATGCTGCGCGTGCGCGACGGCGCCGAATTCCTGCAAGCCGGGCTGGAGTCGTGCCTCGATATCTTTGACGAAGTCGTCGCCGTCCATCACCAGTGCAGCGACGCCACGCCGCAAATCCTGCACGACCTGGCCAAACGCCACCCCGACCGGCTGAAGGTGTATGAATACCCGCACGAAGTGGTGCCGCCGAACACCGCGCAGCACGCCGCAGAGGGCGCCGACTCGCTGCACACCATCGCCGCGCTGTGCAACTACGCGCTGTCGAAGACGACGCGGCGCGTTGTCATCAAGCACGACGCCGACCACATTTACATCCGCCCCAATCTGGCGCGGGCCGTCGCCGCCGTGCGCCGCCGCTGCGACGGTTTTGTGCCCGCCGCCGGCGTCAATCTGGCGCGCGCTCCGGACGGCGCGTTCGGCGTGTCATTGCACGACCCGCTGTGCGGCGCCGGCGGCGACTACGGGTTTTTTCCGGTGTCGGAGGACACCCGGTTTGTCCACAACGACCGTCATGAAACCGCGCGTTACGGGCCTGTCTCGCGCTCGCTGCCCGCCGCCGGCACTTTGTTCTGGCACATGAAACAACTGCAGAAACACTGCGGGCTGCGTGAATACCGCTGGCGCCACGAAAACAACCTGGCCGAACTGCACCGCCGGGCCGCGGCCATCAGGGACGGCATGGAAGTGCTGCCGCTTGACGGGTTCATTGACCGCTTCGGCGGCGCCAACGGCCTGCTGGCCGCGCGCACGGGCCACCCGCTGTTCCGCAACCGCCTGACGAGGCCGCTCGCATGGCACGGCGTGCGCCTGTTGAACCGCGCCGGAGTTGTCAGGAATCTGCCGCTGTATTTGTCGCTGTCGTACACGCTGGAGCGCGACCTGCGCGGCGCATCATTGCCGCAAGCGGCGGCGTCCGGCGGGCACAACAATCCGCCGGCAACCCGCTGATTGTCCGCCGGGGTGTTCTTTCCGCGACAGCGTTGGCCGGCGGCAGCCCGCACAACCGCCGTCAACCCGCTAACTTTCCGCCGGGATTTCCCCGCCGGCGTCCCCCTTCAACGACAGCGTAGGCCAGCCGCGCTGCGCCGCGAGTTGCAGCAGCGCATCGTCGCCGTGGACGACGACCGGCCTGTCGGCCCACTCAAGCATCGGCAGGTCGTTGATGGAATCGCTGTAAAACCAGGTTTGCCGGTGGCCGGGCCGGTGTCGTTCAAGCCAGCGTTGCAGGCACGCCAGTTTGCCTTCGCGAAAGCACGGCACGCCCTCGATCTCGCCGCTGAAACGCGCGCCGCTGATGGCCGGGCGCGTCGCGATGATGTCGTCGGCGCCGAGCATCCGCGCGATCGGCTCGGTGATGAACAGGTTGGTCGCGGTGACAATCAGCGCGAGGTCGCCGCGCTTTTTGTGCTTTTCAATCAGCGCGCGCGCGCGCGGCGCGACGATGGGCCGGATGCGCTCATCTATAAAACGGCGGCGCCATTCCAGCAATGTGCTCAGGTCGTTGTCGGCCAGCGGTTTCAGCGCAAAGCGCAGGTATTCGCGGATGTCGAGCCGCCCGGCCTGATAGTCGCGGTAGAACGCCAGGTTGCGCTCTTCAAAGCGCGCGCGCTCGACGGCGCCGATGTCGCACAGAAACCGCCCCCACAGGTAGTCGCTGTCGCCTTCCAGCAGCGTGTGGTCAAGATCAAACAGTGCAAGTTCCATCGGCTTCCATCGGGGGCGGCGGCGCGCGGCGGCGCGGGCGAAACAGGACGGCATTATACCGGCGGTATATAATTCCGGGGCATGGCCGTCCCCCCCTTCCATTTTGACCCGCAAACGCTGGACCCGGCGAACCGCGGCGACGGCGTCAGCGCGATGCTGCGGGTGCGCGACGGCGCCGACTTCCTGCAGGCCGGGCTGGAGTCGTGCCTCGATATCTTTGACGAGGTGGTCGCCGTCCATCACCAGTGCAGCGACGCCACGCCGCAAATCCTGCACGACCTGGCCAAACGCCACCCCGACCGGCTGAAGGTGTATGAATACCCGCACGAAGTGGTGCCGCCGAACACCGCGCAGCACGCCGCAGAGGGCGCCGACTCGCTGCACACCATCGCCGCGCTGTGCAACTACGCGCTGTCGAAGACGACGCGGCGCGTTGCCATCAAGCACGACGCCGACCACATTTACATCCGCCCCAATCTGGCGCGGGCGGTCGCCGCCGCGCGCCGCCGCTGCGACCGCTTCATAATCGCCGCCGGCGTCAATCTGGCGCGCTCGCCGGACGGCGCGTTCGGCGTGTCGCTGCACGACCCGTTTTGCGGCGCGCACGGCGACCACGGATTTTTCCCGGTGTCGAAGGACACTTATTTTTACCACAGCGGCGTCATTGAACGCTTCAACCACAGCCCCCTGCCGAGGTTTCACCACCACGCCGGCATCCTGTTCTGGCACATGAAACTGCTGCAGAAGCACTACGGGGTGCGCGAATACCTCTACCGCTACAGGAACAACCTGGCCGGGCTGCACCGCGCGGTCGCCGGCATTGAAAGCGACCTGGCAGTGGCGCCGCTTGCCGGGTTCATTGACCGCTTCGGCGGCGCCAACGGCCTGCTCGCCGAGCGGCATGTGGACTATCCGCTGTTTCGCAACCGCTGCACGAGGCCGCTCGCGTGGCATGCCGCCCGCCTGCTCAGCCGCGCCGGGGTTGTCAAGTGTCTGCCCAGGCTTCTCGCGGTGTCTTGCGCGCTGGAACGGGATTTGCGCGGCGTGGCGCCGCCGCAGGTGGCCGGCGTCCGGTGAGCCAGTCGGTTTTGTTTGTGTGTTCGCTGAATGTCTGCCGCTCGGTGGCGGCGCACGGCGTGTTTCGTTACATTCTGCGCGAGACCGGCCTGGACGCGGTCGCCGATTCGGCGGGCGTGTCGGCGGGCGGCGGCGCGCCGCCCGAAACGCTGGTGCGGCGCGCCGCCGAACTGCGCGGCTACGACCTGTCCGGCATTCGCTCCAAACCGCTGGCGGCGGCGTCGCCCGGCGACTGCGATTACCTGGTGGCGATGGATTCGTCGCAGTTGCCGGCGCTGCGCGGCTGCTGCGCGAACGGCGCCGTCGTCCGCCTGCTGATGGATTACTCCGACTACTTCAACGAAACCGAAGTCGCCGTGCCGCCGCCGCACGAGGGCGTGGAAGGCTGCCTGCGAATGTTCGACCGCATTGAGGACGCCTGCCTCGGCCTGTGGCGCGCGCTGAATGAACGCGGCGATAAATACAGCGGTGAACACGAGGACGGGCGTGGCGGCGGGCGCGGCAATGAACCCGGCGGAGCGCACCGATGAACGACATCGCATTTGACCCGCTGGATTACTGCCGTCCGGGGCTTGCGGGGCTTGCGCCGTATGAGCCGGGCAAGCCGCCCGGCGCGCTGGAGCGCGAACTCGGCGTGCGCGACGCCGTTAAACTGGCGTCGAACGAGAACCTGCGCGGGCCGTCGCCGCAGGCGCTGGCGGCGTTGCGGCGCGCGCTGGCCGATGTGCATTTCTATCCCGACGGCGGCGGCCACCAACTGAAGGAGTTGCTGGCCGCGCGCCACGGCGTCGCGCCCGGCCAGATTACGCTCGGCAACGGCTCGAACGAACTGCTTGAACTCACCGCGCGCTGTTTCCTCGGCCCCGGCGCCGCCGCCGTCTATTCGCGCCACGCCTTTGCGGTGTATGCGCTGGTGACGCAGGCGTCGGGCGCCGACGCGCGCGTGGCGGCGCCGCTGCCGGCGTCGGACGCGATGCCGTGCGGCAACGACCTTGAGGCGATGCTTGAACAGGTCAACGACGCCACCGCCGTGGTCTTCATCGCCAACCCGAACAACCCGACCGGCACCTGGGCGGGGGAGGCCGCGCTGCGCGGTTTTCTGCGGCGGTTGCCGCGCCGCGTCGTCGCCGTCGTGGACCAGGCCTACGCCGAATACGCGGCGGGCGCCGACTGCCCCGACGCCGCCGCCTGGCTTGGCGAGTTTCCGAACCTGATCGTTACGCGGACTTTCTCGAAGGTTTTCGCGCTCGCCGGCCTGCGTATCGGTTACGCGCTGTCGTCGCCGGCGATGGCGGAGTTGCTGAACCGGCTGCGCCAGCCGTTCAATGTCAACGGCCCGGCGCAATGCGCGGCGGCGGCGGCGCTCGGCGACCGCCGCCATCTGGACGACAGCGTCCGCGCCAACGCCGCCGGCCTTGCGCGGCTGCGCGACGGCCTGTCGCGGCTCGGCGTCGCGTGCCTGCCGTCGGCGGCGAATTTCCTGTGCTTTGAGG
The DNA here is from genome assembly GCA_028817225.1 of Gammaproteobacteria bacterium. NCBI lineage: Bacteria > Pseudomonadati > Pseudomonadota > Gammaproteobacteria > Gammaproteobacteria bacterium. Next base: position 24,261 of record JAPPQC010000045.1, read on the forward strand.
TCGGCGACGACGCGCGGCGCGTGTACGACGAACTGCTTGCGCGCGGCGTCATCGTGCGCCCGCTGGCGAACTACAAACTGCCGCGCCACCTGCGGGTGACGGTCGGCCTGCCCGAACACAACGAGCGTTTTCTTGATGCTTTCACCGCCGTCGCCGGCGCCGGGGGCTGACATGGCGCGCACATTGGGCATTGTCGGCGGCGTCCCGACCGGCGCTTCGCTCACCGCCGCCGCCGCCGCCGGAGGCTGACATGGCGCATACAGTGGGCATTGTCGGCACCGGCCTGATTGGCGCCTCGCTGGCGCTGGCGCTGAAACGCCGCGACCCGGCGCCGCATGTCGCCGGTTTTGACACCGACGCGGCGCGCGCCGTGCGCGCGCTTGAACTCGGCGCGCTGGACGCCTGCGCCGACTCGCCGTCGCAACTCGGCGCCGACATCACCGTGCTGGCGGCGCCGGTCGGCGCGATGCGCGGCGCGCTGGCGGCGCTGTCGCCGCCGGACGGCGCGATCATCACCGATGTCGGCAGCGTCAAGGCCGCCGTGATGCGCGACGCGCGCGACGCGCTCGGCGGCGCGTCGGCGTGTTTCGTGCCGGGACACCCGGTCGCCGGCGCCGAGAACAGCGGCCCGGAAGCGGCGTCGGCGACGCTGTTTGACAACTGCCGCGTCGTGCTGACGCCCGGCGCCGCCGCCGACCGCGACGCCGTCGCCGCCGTCGCGGCGATGTGGCGCGCCGCCGGCGCCGCCGAAGTCGTCGAGATGGACGCCGCCGCGCACGACCGCGTGTTCGCCTGCGCCAGCCACCTGCCGCACGCCGTCGCCTACGCGCTGATGGACGGCCTGCTGGCGCGCGCCGACGCCGATGCGGTCTTTGACTGCGCGGCGGGCGGCCTGCGCGACTTCACGCGCGTCGCCGCCAGCGACCCGGTGATGTGGCGCGACATCTTTCTCGCCAACGCCGACGGCGTCGTTGAGGCGCTGGACGATTTCAGCGCCGCCGCCGGACGCCTGCGCGACTTGATAGCGCGCGGCGACGGCGACGCGCTGCAAAAACTGCTTGAAGAAGTCGCGGCGCGGCGGCGCGATGGCTGAAGCCGCGTCCATCTGCTCGTCGCCGGTGCGCTCGCTGCGCGGCGAGTTGCGCGTGCCGGGCGACAAATCCATTTCGCACCGCGCGCTGATGCTGGCCGCCGTCGCGCGCGGCGACAGCGAGATCGTCAACTTTCTGGAAAGCGCCGACTGCCTGGCGACATTGGCCGCGCTGCGCGCACTCGGCGCCGACATCAAACGCACCGGCGAGGGCCGCGTCGCCGTGCGCGGCGGCGGCCTGCGCGCGTGCGCGCAGCCGCTTGACCTCGGCAATTCGGGGACGGCGATGCGGCTGCTGGCCGGGCTGCTGGCGGGGCAGGGCGTGGCGGGCGAACTGCGCGGCGACGAGTCGCTGAGCCGCCGACCGATGCGGCGCATTGTTGAACCGCTGCGCGCGATGGGCGCCGACATCAGCGCCGCGCCCGGCGGCACGCCGCCGCTTCGCATCCACGCCGCCGGGCCGCTGCGCGGCATTCGCCGCGAGTTGCCGGTGGCGAGCGCGCAGGTCAAGTCGTGCCTGCTGCTGGCCGCGCTCGGCGCCGACGGCGCGACGACCGTCACCGAGCCGTCGCCGAGCCGCGACCACACCGAGCGCATGCTGCCGCTGTTCGGATGCCCGGTGTCGCGCGGCGGCGGCGCGGTCTCGGTGGAGGGCGGCGCTCGCCTGCGCGGCGCCCGCATTGAGGCGCCGGCGGACATCTCGTCGGCGGCGTTTTTCATCGTCGCCGCGAGCATCGCCGCCGACGCCGACCTCACGCTGACCGGCGTCGGCGTCAACCCGACGCGCACCGGCGTCATTGACATTCTGCGGCGGATGGGCGCCGACATTGAAATCAGCGGCGAACACACACTCGGCAACGAACCGGCGGCGGATGTGCGCGTGCGTTCGGCGCGTTTGCGCGGCGTTGAGATCGGGCCGCAATGGGTGGCGCGCGCGATTGACGAATGGCCGGTCTTGTTCATCGCCGCCGCCTGCGCCGACGGCGTGACCCGCGTTCGCGGCGCCGCCGAACTGCGCGCCAAGGAAAGCGACCGCATTGCGGCGATGGCGCGCGGCCTGCGCGCCTGCGGCATCGCCGTTGAGACTTTTGACGACGGGCTTGCGGTGGAGGGCGGGCGTCTGCGCGGCGCCGATGTGGAAGCCTTCGGCGACCACCGCATCGCGATGGCGTTCGCCGTCGCCGGCGCTGCCGCCGACGGCGATGTGCGAATCGCCGGTTGCGCCAACATCGCCACCTCGTTTCCCGGTTTCGCCGCCGCCGCGGCGCAGGCCGGGCTGAACCTGGACACGGCGCGGTGACGGACAGTCCGGTCATCGCGCTCGACGGCGGCGGCGGCGTCGGCAAGAGCACGCTCGGCTGCCGCCTGGCCGAACGCTTCGGGTTTCATCTTCTGGTCAGCGGCGCGTTCTACCGGCTGGTCGGCCTCGGCCTGCGCCAACGCGGCATCGCCTTCACCGACGCCGCCGCCATCGAGGCGTTCGTGGCCGGGCTGGAGGTGCGTTTCAGCGCCGCTGAAGATGGCGCCGGCGTGGAATGCAACGGGCGGCGCGTGGACGCCGACATCGCCGGCGAGGACGCCGCCGCCGCGGCCTCGCTGGCGGCCCGCTCGGCGCCGGTGCGGGCGGCGCTGCTGGCGTCGCAGCGCGCTTTCCGGCGCCCGCCGGGGCTGGTCGCCGATGGCCGCGACATGGGCACCGTGGTGTTCCCCGACGCCGCGCTCAAGGTGTTTCTGACGGCAAGCGTCGAAGAACGCGCCCGCAGGCGCCATAAGCAGTTGAGAGAACGCGGATTTAGTGTTACCCTTGAGGCCCTGACCCGGGAACTGGAGGAGCGCGACCGGCGCGACGCCAGCCGGGCCATCGCCCCGTTGCGGGCGGCGGATGATGCCGTTGTCCTCGACACAACCCGCCAGTCGGTCGCCGAGACGCTTCTGGCAATCGCCGCGCTGGCGGCGGAAAGAAACATGAAGGCACAATAAATGGACGAAAATTTTCAGGATCTCCTGAATCAGAACAAAAAATCGGAGCGCCTGAAGCCCGGCACGCTGCTGGAGGGCGAGGTCGTCGAGATACGCGACGGCGCGGTCGTCGTCAACGCCGGGCTGAAGTCCGAGGGCGTGATTCCGATCGAGCAATTCACCGACAAGAACGGCGACCTTGAGGTCAGCGAGGGCGACATCGTCGAGGTGGCGCTGGACAGCCTTGAGGACGGCCTCGGCGAGACGCTGCTGTCGCGCGAACGCGCGCGCAACATCCGCACCTGGACGCGCCTTGAAGAGGCCTGCGAGAGCGGCGAAATCGTCAAGGGCTTTCTGCTGAACAAGGTCAAGGGCGGTTTCATCGTTGACCTCGACGGCATCAGCGCGTTTCTGCCCGGCTCGCTGGTGGACATGCGCCCGATGCGCGACCTCACCTACCTGGAAGGCAAGGAACTGGAATTCAAGATCATCAAACTGGACCGCAACCGCAGCAATGTCGTCGTCTCGCGGCGCGCCGTCCTGGAATCCGAACACGGCGCCGGCGCCGACGAGATGAAGAACCTGACCGAGGGCATGGTCGTCAAGGGCATCGTCAAGAACCTGACCGACTACGGCGCCTTCCTCGGTTTCGGCAGTTTCGACGGCCTGCTGCACATCACCGACATGGCGTGGAAGCGCGTTCACCACCCGTCCGAGGTGCTGGCGGTCGGCGACGAGATTGAGGTCAAGATACTTCGCTACGACAAGGAGAAAAACCGCATTTCGCTGGGCCTGAAACAGATGACGGAAGACCCGTGGACGCAGTTGATGCGGCGCTGCCCGCCGAAGTCGCGCGTCTTCGGCAAGGTGACGAGCATCACCGACTACGGCTGTTTCATCGAGATTGAGGAGGGCGTCGAGGGGCTGGCGCACATCTCCGAACTGGACTGGACCAACAAGAACATCAGCCCGTCGAAGGTCGTCAGCGTCGGCCAGCAGGTCGAGGCGATGGTGATTGATGTGGACGAGGAAAAGCGGCGCGTGTCGCTGAGCCTGAAGAAGTGCAAGGACAACCCGTGGAACGAATTCTCGTCCAACCAGCGCAAGGGCGACCGGCTGAAGGGCGTGGTGCGCTCAATCAACGATTTCGGGATTTTCGTCGGCTTCACCGATTACGGCATTGACGGGCTGGTGCACATCACCGACATCTCGGTCACCGAGCCGCCCGACGAGGCGATACGCCGCTACAAGAAGGGCCAGGAGGTGGAAGTCGTGGTGCTTTCGGTGGACCCGGGGCGCGAGCGCATTTCGCTCGGCATGAAGCAGTTGAACGACAGTTTCCTGCAGGACTACCTGGGCAAGCATCCGAAGAATTCCGCCGTCACCGGCTCGGTGGTGACGGTCACCGACAAGTCGGTCATCGTCAACCTCGCCGACAATGTGCACGGCGTCATTCCGGTTTCCGAACTGTCGCCCGACGGCGCGCCGAAGGCCGGCGATCCGGTCGAGGCCAAGTTGACCGGCCACGACAGGAAGAACTGCGTGCTGTCGCTGTCGGTCAGGGCGAAGGAGAAAGAGGAACAGGCCGTCAAGGTCAGGCAATACACCGCGGCGGAGAAACCGGCGGGCACCTCGCTCGGCGACCTTTTCCGCGAGAAACTGAGGCGAATCAAGGTCGGCGGCAGGAAGGGCGCCGACGACAAATCCGGCTGAATCCGGCTGTGCGGAGGGCGTCATGGCGGACGACAAGGAATTTGAGTGCATTACCTGCTCGCAACTGGTCTCGCGGATGGCGTCGAAGCAGATGCAAATGAGCCGCGCCGATGTCAAGATGGCGGTGCGCGTCACGCTGGATTACATGAGCGATGTGCTGAGCCGCGGGCAGCGCATCGAGGTGCGGGGGTTCGGCAGTTTCTCGGTGCGTTTCAGAAAGCCGCGGATGACGCGCAACCCGAAGACGCGCAGGACCGTTTTCATCACCGGCAGGAGTCTGCCCTGTTTCAAGTCGAGCACGCTGCTGCTTGACCGCGTCAACAAGAGACCGAGGGGCTACACGCTGCTCGACCCCGGTTATCCGGAGGAACACCGCGCCCCCGCCGGCGCCGAGATTGTGCCGGCGATTGAAGACATGCCGCATGAGGCCCCTGCACAGACGGAGGCCGCTGAAAACAGGCCGGGCGGAACGGACGCGCAAACGGGCTTCGGCGCGCAAGCGGACGCCGGCGCACAACACAACGCCGGTGCACGCGCGGACGCCGGTGCACAAGCCGACACTGGCGCGCAAGCAGGTATCGGTACACAAGCGAACACCGGCGCGCAAGGGAACGCTGGCGCACACGCGGACACCGACGCGCAAGCAGGCGCCGGAGCACAAGCAGGCGCCGAATCACAAGCGAACACCGGCACGCAAGGGAACACCGGCGCGCAAGCGGACACCGGCGCGCAAGCGGACGCCGGCACAGCGCCCGGCGCGCCCGCCGCGCTGAACGCCGGGGCGGACGCCGCGCGCGGCGGCAGGGACGAGGGCCGCGACGACGCCGCGCCGCCGGAGCGCGATTCGGGCGCGGTCTGAGCGCATACGGCGATGGACGCGGCGGTTTTCGAGTGGCTGTGGTTTCTGCTGCCGGTCGCGGCTTTCAGCGGCTGGTATGTCGGCACGCGCTCGTCGGCGCCGCGCCCCGACCACCCGGTGGCGCCGGAGTACATCCAGGGGTTGAATTACCTGCTCGACCAGCAGACCGGCAAGGCCATCGAGATATTCATCAAGTTCTTCGAGGTCAACCCGACGACGGTCGAGACCCACATCATCCTCGGCAACCTGTTTCGCCAGAAGGGCGAACTTGAGAAGGCGATACGCATCCACCACAACATCGTGTCGCGCGCGCGCATCGGCGAGGACCACAAGGCGGTCGCGCTGCTGGAACTGGGGCGCGACTACTTCAACGCCGGGCTGCTCGATAGCGCCGAGAAGATTTTCAGGGAACTGGTCTCGGTCGAGACGCGCCCGACCGTCGTCAAGGGCTACCGCCACCTGCTGACGCTGTACGAGATTGAAAAGTCGTGGGACGACGCGATTCACTGCGCCGAATGGCTGAAGCGCACCGGCGCCGCCGACTGCGACACCCGCATCGCGCACTACCATTGCGAACTCGCCGAGAAGGCGCTGGACCGGCGCGACTACAAACTGACGACGCACCACCTCTCGCGCTCGGCGAAACACGACAAGACGCTGGTGCGGGCGCCGATTATCCGCGGCGACGCCGAGACCTCGCGCGACAACCACCGCGCCGCGCTGCGCCATTATTCCAATGTGCTGGTCGCGCACCCCGAATACGCGAGCGCGCTGCTGCCGAAAATCCGCGAGTGTTTTGTGCCGTACGACCCGTCCGAGTTCGCCGACTACATCCGCGCGCTGGACTTGCAGGTGATGACCGTCTCCTATGTCGCCACCTGCACGCACGCGCTGCTGCAGGCGCAGCGCACCGACGAGGCCGGGCATTTTCTGCTGGGCCTGGTCGAGGCCGAGCGCGCGCCGTTGCCGGTGCTGAAAATTTTTCTCGAGGAGAAGATCAGAAACAGCGGCCTCGCCGAGGACGACCTCGTCAAACAGGTGATACGCGGCCTCAGCCACAACGAAGAGGCCGGCCATCTCTATGAGTGCGAGGGCTGCGGCTTCGAGACCTACCACATCTACTGGCAATGCCCCAGTTGCCACGCCTGGGGAACCGCCAAGCCGCTCGACATCATCGAAAGCCTGTCGCCGTCAAAGGTCGCCTCCGACTGACTGCGGGCGCGTCGCGTCCGCCGGTACGCCGTTCGTCGGCCAAAAACTACCGTTTATCCGCCTGCGCTGCCGCCGCCCGCCGCGGCGCGCTATTTTGGCGCCTCCTTGAACGTTGAACCAAAGGAGGTAAAACATGCGTTTAATGAAAGCAAGTCTGGCGGCTGCCGCCGCGTTGTTGTGCACCTGCGCTTTTGCGGAGGTCAATATCAACACGGCGGACCACCGGCAATTGACCGAGCAGTTGAGAAACATCGGCCCCGGCAAGGCGGCGGCGATCATCGAGTATCGCGAGCGCAACGGCCATTTCACCGATGTCGGACAACTGGTTGAGGTCAACGGCATCGGCGACGCCACGCTCGAGATGAACCGCCACCTGCTGACAGTCGGCGGCGACGGCGGCGACGGCGGTGATGGCAGTGTTGGCGGCGTCAGCATCGGCGGCAGTGTTGGCGGCGGCAGCGTCGGCGGCAACGCCGATGGCGGCAGTGCCGGCAGTGGTGCCGATGGCGGCGGCGTCAGCGGCAACGCCGATGGCGGCGATGGCGGCGACGACGACGGCGGACAGGCGATGCCGTCCGCTTCGCCGCAGGCGGCATCGGCGGCGCGGCAGCGCCTTCCCGACACCGGTCACTGACCGGCGCCAAACGGGGGCGGGGCGTTCGCGTCCCGCCCTTTTTATGTACGCGCCTTTGCGCCTTTGCGCGTTCGTCGGCGCGCTGTCGGCGCAGTGCCGGCGCGCCCGTCAGCGCTGCGCCTTTGTCAGCGCGGTGCGTGGTAGCAGCCGGCGACGCCGTTCGGCGACAGCACCATCTGCCACAACTGATTGCTGCGCGAGCGGAACGAACCGGCGCAGCTCAGCAGGTAGTATGCCCACATCCGGCAAAAGCGCTCGTCGGCGGCCTGTTCAATGCGCCGCCGGTTCTCGTTGAAATTGCGGTGCCAGGCCATCAGCGTCTTGTCGTAGTCGGCGCCGAAGTTCTGCACATCCTCGATGATGAAGCGGCCCTCGCACGCGCGGCTGATTTGCGCGAGCGACGGCAGCATTGAATTCGCGAAGATGTAGCGCTCGATCCACGGGTCGGTTTTGGTCAGCGAGTACGACGAGCCGATGGTGTGCAGCAGGAACAGGCCGTCCTTTTTCAGCACGCGGCGCACGGCGTCGAGGTAGGTGCGGTAGTTCTTGTGGCCGACATGCTCGAACATGCCGATGGAATAGACGCGGTCGTATTCGCCGCCGAGGCCGCGGTAATCCTGCAGGCGGATTTCCACCGGCAGGCCGCGGCAGACGGCGCGCGCGTATTCGGACTGGCGCTGCGACACCGTGATGCCGGCGACCGACACGCCGTAGTGCTCGGCGGCGAAACGCGCCGCGCCGCCCCAGCCGCAGCCGATGTCTAGCACCTTCATGCCCGGCTTCAGCCCGAGTTTGTCGAAGGTCAGCCGCAGTTTGGCCTGCTGCGCGTCGTCCAGGCCGGACGCCTCCTTCCAGTAGCCGCAACTGTAGTTCATGCGCGCGTCGAGCATGTTCTCGAACAACTGCGTGCTGAGGTCGTAATGCCGCTCGCCGACATGGAAGGCGCGCCCGGCCTTTTGCAGGTTCAGCAGCAGCGACTGCACCAGGTCGAGGACATCCACCGCCGACACGGTTCTGCGGTCAAGCCCCGCCGTCAGCAGCCGCGTGAACAACTGGTCGATGCGCTCGCAGTCCCACCAGCCGTCCATGTAGGCCTCGCCGAGGCCGAGCGAGCCTCTCAGCAGCACGCGCCGATAGACGGCGGGGTTGTGGACGCGGATGTCCCACGGATTCGCGCCGTTGATCCCGATGCCGGCCTGGGCCAGCAGCGCGCCGTATTTTTGCTGGAGTCGTTTGTTCATGCCCCGTGTTGATGTGCCGCGTTGATGTGCCGCGGGCGGTTCAATGCTACCATAGGCGCCCGCGTTGGCCGCCGCGCGCCGCCGCCGCGCGGTTTATCACGCCATATCCCCTTTGCAGATGAGTTATCCATGAGTCCGGACAAAAACAAATTGCGAAAAGCCGTGTTTCCGGTGGCCGGCTTCGGCACCCGCTTTCTGCCGGTGACGAAGGCCAGCCCGAAGGAAATGCTGCCGATTGTGGACAAGCCGCTGATTCAGTACGCGGTGGAAGAGGCGGTGGAAGCCGGCATTGAGGTGCTGATCTTCGTCAACAACAAGAGCAAGCGCGCGATCGAGGATTACTTTGACGACGCGCGCGAGTTGTCCGACCACCTCGCCCGCAGGAACCGGCCCGCGCTGCTGAAGAAAATCACCGACATCGTGCCCGCCGGCGTGTCGTGCGTCAACCTGCGCCAGACCGACGCCAACGGCCTCGGCGACGCCGTGCTGTGCGCCGAGGCGGTGGTGCACGACGAGCCGTTCGCGGTGCTGCTGGCCGACGACCTGGTGCAAACCGACGGCGCCGGCTGTCTGAAACAGATGGCCGAGGCGTGGCGCAGCGGCGGCGGCACGATGCTGGCGCTGGAGGAGGTCGCGGCGGAGGCGGTCAGCCGCTACGGCGTCATCGGCGGCGCGCGCGGCGGCGACGGCCTGTGGCAGGTCGGGCAACTGATTGAGAAGCCGCCGCCCGGCGAGGCGCCGAGCCGGATGGCGGTCATCGGGCGTTACATCCTGCAACCCGGCATTTTCGACCACCTGAGAAACACGCGCCCCGGCGTCGGAGGCGAACTGCAACTGACCGACGCGATTGCGCGGCAAATCGGCTCGCAGCCGGTGCGCGGCCTTAACTACGAAGGGCGGCGCTACGACTGCGGCAGCAAACTGGGCTATCTGCGCGCCAATGTCGAGTACGCGCTGAAACACCCCGACATCGCCGCCGAATTCCGCGATTATCTGAAAAACCTCAAACTGCCGTAGCGGGCAATCACGCCGTGCGCCCCGTCATGCGCCCGACAAAGGCGCGGATGTCGCGCTCGATGCCGTCGGCGTCAAGGCGCGCTTCATGCAGTTGCTCTTCGCGCGAGGCGTGATCCTGGAAAGTGTCCGGCAGCCCGAGGTTCAGCACCGGCGCCGCCGCGCCGGCGGCGGCCAGGCATTCATTGACGGCGCCGCCGGCGCCGCCGGCGACGACATTGTCCTCGACCGTCGCCAGCCAGTCGTGCGCGGCGGCCATCTCGCGCAGCAGCGCCTCATCAAGCGGTTTGACAAAGCGCATGTCCACGACGCTTGCGTCCAGTTTCTCCGCCGCCTCGAGCGCGGCGGCGACGGGGCTGCCGAAACCCAGAATCGCGCCGCCGCGCCCGCGCCGCAGCACCGCCGCCTTGCCGACCTCGATGGCGTCCAGGTCGGCGCCGGGGTCGGCGCCCGGCCCTTGTCCGCGCGGGTAGCGCACCGCCGCCGGCGCGTCAAGCGAGAACGCGGTGGACAGCATCTTGCGCGTCATCCGCTCGTCCATCGGCGTCATGACGACGGCGCCGGGAATGCAGCGCAGGAAACTCAAATCAAAACTGCCGGCGTGCGTCTGGCCGTCCGCTCCGACGACGCCGGCGCGGTCTATCGCGAACACCACCGGCAGTTTTTGCAGCGCGATGTCGTGGATGAACTGGTCGTAGCCGCGCTGCAGGAAAGTGGAGTAGATGGCCACGACCGGTTTCAGCCCAGCGCAGGCCATGCCCGCCGCCAGCGTCAGCGCGTGCTGCTCGGCGATGCCGACATCGAAATAACGCTTCGGGAAACGCCGCTCAAATTCTACCAGCCCGGAACCCTCGCGCATCGCCGGCGTGATGGCGACAAGGCGCGGGTCGCGCGCGGCCATGTCGCAAACCCAGCGGCTGAAAACGGCGGTGTAGGTGGCGGGCGCGGACGCCGGCGGCGCGCGCTTGACGACGCCCGCCGCCGGGTCAAACGCCGGCACCGCGTGGTAGCCGACCGGGTCCTGCTCGGCGGGCGCGTAGCCCTTGCCCTTGCGGGTGATGACATGCAGCAGCCGCGGACGGCTCATTTTTTTCAGGTTGCCGAGCGTTTTCACCAGTTGCGAGACATTGTGGCCGTCCACCGGGCCGTAGTAATGCACATTCAGTTCCTCAAACATCGTGCCCGGCACAATCATGCCCTTGATGTGCTCCTTGGTGCGCCGCGCCAGTTCGCTGACCGGCGGCAGCGGCTCCAGCAGCCGCCTGCCGCCGGCGATGACCTGGGTGTAGGCCGGGCTTGACAGGATGCGCGTCAGGTAATTGCTCATCGCGCCGACATTCGGCGAGATGGACATTTCATTGTCGTTCAGCACGATGAGGACATCATATTGGGCGTCGCCGAGGTGGTTCAGCGCCTCGTAGGCCATGCCGGCGGTCATGCCGCCGTCGCCGATGACGGCGGCCACCTTGCGCCGCTCGCCGAGCAGATCAAAGCCCGCCGCCATGCCGGCGGCGGCGCCGATGGAGGTGCTGGAATGGCCGACGCCGTAACTGTCGTAGTCGCTCTCGCCGCGCTTCGGGAACGGCGCGAGGCCGCCGCGCCTGCGGATGCTTTCAATCTCGCGCTTGCGCCCGGTCAGTATCTTGTGCGGGTAGCACTGGTGGCCGACATCCCACACCAGCACATCGCGCGGCGTGTCGAACACATAGTGCAGCGCGACCGTCAGTTCAACCGCGCCGAGGCCGGCGGCGAAGTGGCCGCCGCAGCGCGCCACCGACTCAATCAGAAACGCGCGCAGTTCGTCGCACAGGCGCGGCAGGTCCGACGCCGGCAATTGCCGCAGGTCGTGCGGCCATTCAATGGCGTCCAGCAGACGCCGCTGCGCCGCGCCGCTTGCCGTGTCGTTCACCGCGCCCTCGCCGCGCCGCCCGCCGCGCCGCCCGCCGCGCCGCTCAAAGGCCCCATCCGGCGATGCAGCGCGTGATGCCGCGCAGCATCGCGCAGCCGCCGCCGGCGTCCGCAAGTTGTTGCAGGCACCTTGCGCCGAGTTGTTCCAGTTCCCGCCGCGCCCGTTCGGGGCCGAGCAGCGAGACATAGGTCGGCTTGTCGTGGCGGCGGTCGGAGCCGTGCGGCTTGCCGAGCGCCGCCGTCGCGCTCTCGACATCGAGAATGTCGTCGCGTATCTGAAAGCACAGGCCGATGTCGGCGGCCCACGCGCGCAGGCCGGTCTGCACCGCGTCCGGCGCGCCGCCGGCGCAGGCCAGCGTCATCGTCACGCACGCCGACATCAGCGTGCCGGTTTTCAGCCGGTGAATGTGTTCAAGGTGGGCGATGTCCGGCTGCGAGCCGGCGGCGCGGATGTCGAGCGCCTGGCCGCAGGCCATGCCCGACAGGCCGGAGGTCGCCGCCAGTATCTGCATTGTCTCGACTTTCTGCGCGGCGTCGAGGTGCGCGTCGCAGGCCAGGCGCTCAAACGCCAGCGCCTGCATCGCGTCGCCGGCCAGTATCGCCAGCGCCTCGCCGAAAACCTTGTGGCACGCCGGTTTGCCGCGCCGCAGGTCGTCGTCGTCCATGGCCGGCAGGTCGTCGTGTATCAGCGAATAGCAGTGAATCAACTCGACCGCGCAGGCGATGCCGTCCACGCGGCGGAAGTCCAGGCCCGCCGCCTGCGCGGCGGCGTAGATGATGGCCGGGCGGATACGCTTGCCCTCGCCGGCGCCGGCGTAGAGGACGGCCTTCGCCAGTTCGCCGTCGCGGTGTTTTTCAAGTTGGCGTTCAATGTCGCCGCCGACGCGGCCCGCGCATTCGGCGACAAACGCCTCGACCGCGCGCGCGTCAGCCTCCGCCGTCTTCGTCCCCGTCTTCGTCATCGTCTTCCAGTATTTCGCGCGCCTCTTTTTTTGTCAGCACCTTGACGCGCTGCTCGGCGCGCGCCAGCGCATCGCGGCAGTCCTTCGCCAGCGCGACGCCGCGCTCGAACTGCTCCAGCGCCTGCTCAAGCGTCAAATCGCCGCCCTCGAGACGGGCGACAATCTCCTCCAGTTGCCCGATGGCCTTCTCGAAATCGGGCGCGCTTTTTTTCGCGCGGTTTTTTGTTTGTGCCATTTGTCTGTCCTTACGGGAAAAATTTGGGGAAAATCCTATTGTTTCCATCAAAATTACTCATCAATCGGGGTATTGTAGTCTGCCCGGAAAAGCATATTATTAGTATATCGGAACGGCGCGCAACCGGCGCCGTTTGACATCACATTCGCAGCTATAAGGAGGATAAAGAATGGCACTGAAAGGAAGCGAAACGGAGAAAAACCTGAAGGCCGCTTTCGCCGGTGAATCGCAGGCCAACCGCAGGTACCTGTACTTCGCCGCCAAGGCCGATGTAGAGGGCTACAACGATGTGTCGGCGGTGTTCCGCTCGACCGCGGAAGGCGAGACCGGCCACGCCCACGGGCACCTTGAGTATCTTGAGGAGTGCGGCGACCCGGCCACCGACTTGCCGATTGGCGGCACTTCCGACAACCTGAAGGCGGCCATCGCCGGCGAGACCCACGAATACACCGACATGTATCCCGGCATGGCCAAAACGGCCCGCGACGAAGGTTTTGAGGAAGTGGCCGACTGGTTCGAGACGCTCGCCAAGGCCGAGCGTTCGCACGCCAACCGCTTTCAGAAAGCCCTCGACTCGCTCGACGGCTGATTTGCCCGGCAGCCCGGGCTTCGGCTGAATCTTTCCGGGGACGCGGCGCTCCCGTTCGCCGCGTCTTTCGGAGCACCCCGCCACACCCTCCCGCAACACCCCGCAATCCATGTCTCCCCCGCCGCGCCAGGAAGGCAGCCTTGACGCGCCGATGCGCCACCCGGTGGACTGGCGCGACCCGGCGTATTACGACGAGCAGGCGCTGAACCGCGAACTCGAGCGGGTTTTCGACATCTGCCACGGCTGCCGCCGCTGCGTCAACCTGTGCGGCGCGTTTCCGACGCTGTTTGACCTGGTGGACGAGTCGGAGACGATGGAAGTGGACGGCGTCGCCGCGGAGGATTATGTCAAGGTCGTGGACCACTGTTATCTGTGCGACCTGTGCTTCATGACCAAATGCCCCTATGTGCCGCCGCACGAGTGGAATGTGGATTTTCCGCACCTGATGCTGCGCGCCAAGGCGGTCAAGTTCAGGAACGGGCGCACGCCGCGCCGCGACCGGATGATGACCTCGACCGACGCGCTCGGCAAACTGGCATCCATTCCGGTCGTCCACCGCGCCGTCAACGCCGCGGTGGACAGCAAGGCGGTTCGCAAGCGCCTTGACAAGACGCTCGGCATCTCGGCGCAGGCGCGGCTGCCGCACTACCAGCCGCGCCCGCTGCACAAGCGCCTTGCGCGGCGCGAGGCGCCGGTGACCGGGCCGGCGCCCGCCGCCGGCGGCGCCGGCAAGGTCGCGCTGTTCGTCACCTGCTACGACAACTACAACGAGCCGGGGCCGGTCGAGGACCTGATCGCGGTGTTCGGGCACAACGGCATCGCCTGCGAGGTCGTGCAGTCCACGCGCTGCTGCGGCATGCCGAAACTCGAGTTGGGCGACCTGGAAGCGGTGCGCGAGATGAAAGAGGCCAACGCGCCGCTGCTGGCCGGATACGCCGCGCGCGGCTTCGACATCATCGCGGCGGTGCCTTCGTGCCTGCTGATGTTTCGCCAGGAACTGCCGCTGCTGTTCGCCGGCGACGCCGATGTCGAGGCGCTGTCCGGGCGTTTGTTCGACCCCTGCGAATACCTGTGGCTGCGCCACAAGGGCGGCGCGCTGAACCTTGAATTCCGCAACCGGCTGGGCGATGTGCTGCACCACGCCGCCTGCCACCAGCGCGTGCAGAACATCGGCCCGAAAACCCGCGACCTGCTGTCGCTGGTGCCCGGCACCACCGTCGAGAGCGTCGAGCGTTGTTCCGGGCACGACGGCGTCTATGCGATGCGCTCGGAATCACGCCGCATGTCGGTCAAGATCGCCAAGCCGGTGATGCACAAACTCAACGCGCGCAAGCCCGATTATTTCACCAGCGACTGCATGCTGGCCGGGCACCACATCGCCGACCTCGCCGACGGCGAAATGCGCGCGCGCCATCCGCTGAGCCTGCTGCGCCTGGCCTACGGAATCTGAGCGTGAAGAAACTGCAACGCGGCGATCTCTACAGTCTGGAGGACTACGCGCTCAAGCGCGACGAGTTTCGCGCGCGCGTGATGGCGCACAAGAAAGACCGCGTCGTCGCCGTCGGCGACCATGTAACGCTGTACTTCGAGGACTACCTGACGATGCGTTACCAGGTGCAGGAGATGCTGCGGGTAGAGAAAATCTTCGAGGCGCGCGAAATCGAGGAGGAAATCGCCTCCTACAACCCGCTGATTCCCGACGGCGGCAACTGGAAGGCGACGATGATGATCGAATACCCCGACCCGCGACACCGCGCCGCGCGCCTGCGCGAACTGGTCGGCATTGACGCCGCAACCTGGGTGCGTGTCGGCGAACACCCGAAGGTGCACGCAATCTCCAACGAAGACCTCGAGCGCACGACGCCGGACAAGACATCGGCGGTGCACTTCCTGCGTTTTGAACTGTCGCCGGAGATGGCCGCCGCCGCCGCCGCCGGCGGCGCCATCGAGGCCGGCGTCACCCACGACAACTACACGGCGTCGGCGACGCTCAGCGACGCGCAGCGCCGCTCGCTGCTGGCCGACCTGGATATCTGACGCTTCAGTCCACCTGCGGCTTCGGCTTCGGCGGCGCCGGCGGCGGCTTCGGCGGCTTCGCGTCGTAGATGACCTTGTCGGCGCCGTGGTAGGCGAGAAATGACCGCCCCTTGGCGCGCGCCAGCATTGTGATGTTCAGGTCGCGCGCGAATTCCAGCCCGGCGTTCGTGATGCCGGAGCGCGACAGCAGCGTCGGGATGCCCATCGTCGCGGTTTTCATGACAATCTCGGAAGTCAGCCGCCCGGTTGTGTAGAAGATCTTGTCGGCGCCGTCGAGGCCCTCAAGCCACATCATGCCGGCGACGGCGTCGGCGGCGTTGTGGCGCCCGACATCCTCGACGAACATCAGAATCTCGCTGCCCCGGCACAGCGCGCAGCCGTGCACCGCGCCGGCGCGTTTGTAAATCTCGTTGTGGCGCGCAATCTCGCGCAGCAGTTCGTAGATGACGGCCTGGCGCACCTCGGCGTCGGGCAGCCGCCGGTCGTAGAGTTTGTCCAGCGTGCAACTGAAAATCGTGCCCTGGCCGCAGCCGCTGGTGACGGTGCGCTTCGCCAGTTTTTCCTCCCAGTCGCTGACGGCGCAGCCGGGGCGCAGGCGGATGTCGGCGGTTTCGCGCTCCCAGTCCACGCGCACCGACTCAATCGCGGCGATGTCTTCAATCAGGCGCTGGTTGCGAAGGTAGCCGATGGCGAGTTCTTCCGGGTAGGTGCCGAGCGTCATCAGCGTAACCAGTTCGCGCCCGTCCACGATCAGCGTCAGCGGCGATTCGCCGGCGATGTGCACCGCGCGCGCGTCGCCGAACTGGTCGCGCGCCTCTACTTCCCAGGTCGGCGACAGCCGCTCGCGCGTCATTTGCGGGCGCTGCGTCATCGCCGCGCCTCCGGCGCGCCCGGCGCGCCCAGCGGCTTGAACAGAATCAGCAGCGACGGCAGCAGCGTCAGCGACGCCGTCAGCGCCGCCAGCATCGCCAGCCCGATGAGCAGGCCGAAGTAGATGGTCGGGATGAAGTTTGAAAGCGCCAGAATCGAGAAGCCGAAGATGATGGTGACCGAGGTGTAGTACACGGCCTTGCCGATGCTGCCGTGGCAGCGTTCAATGGCGGCGAAGTAGTCGCGGTCTTTCGGAAACTCGCGCTTGAAGCGGATGATGTAGTGGATGGTGTTGTCCACGGCGATGCCGACGCTGATGGCGGCGATGGTGATGGTCATCATGTCGAGCGGTATGCCGCGGTAGCCCATGAAGCCGAGCACCAGCGCCGCCGCCAGCAGGTTCGGGAAAATCGCGATGGCCGCCAGCAGCCACGAGCGGAACAGCACCGTGAACATCGCCAGGATGGCCAGAAACACCGTGCCGATGGTGAGTATCTGCGACTCGTAGAGGCTTTGCAGCATGTTGTTGTAGAGCACCAGCATTCCGGTCAGGCGGAAGCGTTCGGCGTCGTAGCCGAGGTCTTCAATGCCGGACTGTATCTTGTTCAGGAAATCGGCGCGGCTCAGGTCCTTGTTTGAATCAATGATGCGCGCGTTGAAGCGCACCTCGTTGCCGTCGGCGGAGATGTACGGCGTGTAGAGGATGTTCTTGACATCGCCGGGCAGCAGTTTGCCGATGAGCGCGGTCTCGAAGTCGTCCAGCGGCTGCCCGTCTTTCAGCATTTCGGCGAGCCTTGCCAGCGTCGCCAGCGACATGACCTTGCCGGTCTCGGCCTGGGCGTCGAGGTAGTCGTGGATTTTTTGTATCTCGCCGAGTTTGCGCGGGTTCAGCCAGTAGTTCTGCGGCGGCTGTTCGGCGTCGTCTTCAAGGTAGTCGTCGAGCGCGAAGTCGTCGTCGGCGTTGTTGTCCGCGCTGTCGCCGGTGTCTGCCGTCGGCGCCGCTACCGGCGCCGACGGCGTGCCGGCGTCGGCTTTCAGCACGATGTCGAGCGGCGTCGTGCCGCCTAACTTGCGGTCTATCAGCAACATGCCGCGGTGGATTTCGGTGTCGTCGCGGAAGTAGTCAATGAAGCGGTTTTCAACCTCCAGTTGGCCGATGCCGAACGCGCTCGCCAGCGCCGCCGCAAGGCCGACGACGGCGATGGCGCGGTGGCGGCGCCTTGTCAGCCGCGCCAGCGCGCCCGTCAGCCGCGTTGTGAAGTCGTTCTCGGCGCGGCTCTCGCCCTTTTTCAGCACCATCAGAAAACTCGGGAACAGCGTGAAGATCAGGAAGAACGCGAAGACGATGCCGAGCGTCATCAGCCAGCCGAAATCAATGACCGGGCGGATGCCGCTCGCCAGCAGCGACACGAAGGCGACGATGGTCGTCAGCGAGGTGTAGATGCACGGGCGGAACATGAAGCGCACGGTCTCTTTCAGCAACTGGCGCGGCTCTTCGGCGGGGCGCGCCGCCTGCAATTCGCGGAAGCGCACCGTCAGGTGGATGGTCATGGACATCGCGATGATCAGTATCAGCGCGACGAAGTTCGACGAGATGACCGTTACGCGCCAGTCGAGCAGGCCGAGCAGGCCGACCATCGCCAGCGCCGACAGCAGGCAGCACATCATCGGCAGCGCCACCCAGCGCGGGCTGCGGAAGATGACCGTCAGCATCAGCACCAGAAACGCGGCGACCGCGGCGCCGAACACGACGAGGTCGTTCTCTATCATCGCGATCATGTCGGCGATGATCATCGGCACGCCGCCGAGCGACAGTTCGGCGCGCTCGCGGTGGTGGTCCATGACGCCGCGCACTGCGGCGATGGTCGCGCGCCGCTGTTGCACCTGTTCGGCCTGGCGCGCCCGGAACAGGCGCGATGTCTCGTCGAGTTGGCGCGCCTGTTCGGCGTCCAGCCCGCGCTGTTGTTTCAGCAGGCGCAGGCGCTCGCGTTCGGCCAGCAGGTTTTCAAGCGTGTCGTCCGTTTCCAGGTAGGCCAGCATCATCGTCGTGCCGCCGTCGTCGCTGAGCAGCAGGTTGCGGTAAAGCGGGCTGTGTTGGAATTCGCGCCGCGCCATCTCCGTATCTACTCCGGGCGTTCGCAGCGTGCGCTTTTCCTTCGACAGGTCGGACAGGCTGATGCGCGGGCTGTCGAGCAGCGGCACATCCAGCAGCGACAGCACCTGGCGGATGCCGGGCAGCGCCGCGAGGTCGTTTTGCAGCGCGTCCAGTCGCGCCAGCGCCTGCGGCGCGAACAGGTCGCCGCCCGGCGTGACGGTGACGGCGACGAAATCGTCGGAACCGTAGCGGCGCACCAGCGAACGGTAATAGCGAAGGTCGTCGTCGTTCTCAAGCAGCAGCGAGTCGGCGGAGGCGTCGAGCCGGAAATCCCCGGCCTGGCTTGCGAGCGCCGCGACCAGCGCGAACAGCGCGGCCAGCACGACGCCGGGCCGCCCCAGCACCGCCGCCTCGTAGCATTGCCAGACGCGGCCCTTGATGCGGTCTGCGATGCGCCCTGTGATGCGCCCTTGCTCCTTGGCGGGGTTTGTCACGCCGTCTCCCCGGCGCCGTTGGCGCCATTGCCGTTGCCATTGCCGCCGTCGCCGTCGCCGTCGCGCCCGGCGAGGCGCGGCAGTATGCGGACAATCTTGACGGCGTTGCGGTGCGTTTTCAGCACCTCAAACGGGTGCCCCTCGATCAGTATGCAGGTGGCCGACTCCGGAATCATCTCCAGTTTCTCAAGCACCAGGCCGTTGACGGTCTTGGGGCCGTCCTCGTCCAGTTTCCAGCCCGTCAACTGGTTCAGTTCGCGGATGTGGCAACTGCCGTCCACGATGACGCTGCCGTCTTCCTGGCGCGCGATTTCCAGGTCGTAGGTGCCCGGGTCGCTGGTGAATTCGCCGACGATTTCCTCCAGCAGGTCTTCCATTGTGACCAGCCCCTGGATTTCGCCGTATTCGTCCACAATCAGCCCGCTGCGGCGCTTGTGCTTCTTGAAGTCGCGCAGCGCCTCCATCAGCGGCACATTCTTCGAGATGAAATGCGGCTCGCGCGCGGCCTTTTCCAGCGCCTCGATGGTCAGCCCCTCGGCGGCGTCGCCTTGCAGCATTTTTCTGACATGCACAAAGCCGACGACATGATCAATGCTGCCGCGGTACAGCGGCACGCGCGTGTAGGCGGTGTTGGCGAGGCCGTCCTCGATGTCGCCGATCTCGTCGTCGAGGTCAATGCCGATGATTTCGTGGCGCGGGATCATGATGTCTTCCACCGTTTTTTTCTCGAGGTCGAGGATGCCGACCAGCATGTCCTGGTATTCCTCCGAGATGACATTCCGCGAGATGGCCAGCGCCGCGCGCAGTTCCTCGCGCGTCAGCGACTGCGTCGGGCCACGCGCCTGGCCGCCGCCGAACGGCTTCAGCAGCGCGCCGGTGATCAGCGCGCCGAGGCGCACCAGCGGATACAGCGGCACGCGCAGCACCGCATACACGGCGCTTGCCGGCAGCGCCAGCCGCTGCGGCCACAGCGCGGCGAAAGTCTTGGGCGTGAGTTCGGCGAAGATCAGCAGCGCCAGCGTCAGCGCCGCCGTCGCCACGGCGATGCCGAGGTCGCCGTAGATGCGGTAGCCGATGTAGGCCGTCAACTGCGCGATGAGAATGTTGGCGAGGTTGTTGCCGAGCAGAATCAGCGAGATCAACTGGTCGGGCTTTTCCAGCAGTTTGAGGACGCGCGCGGCGCCGCGGTGGCCTTCGCGCGCCAGATGCTCGAGGCGGTAGCGGTTGACCGTCATCAGCGCGGTTTCCGAACCCGAGAAGAACGCCGACAGCGCGAACAGCAGTCCGAGAACGATAAAAAGCGCGTATAGAGGAATGTCTTCCATGGCGTGCGGGCGGTGAAGCGTTGTGCAGCGTGCGGTGTGCGGTGTTGCAGTGTTGAACAGAGGGGGCGGCGGTGCGCGTGCGGTCAGACCCGGTGCAGGATCAGTTCCAGCACCATCTTGCTGCCGAAATAGGCGAGCGCCAGCAGCACGACGCCGGTCAGCACCAGTCTCAGCATGGTGCGTCCGCGCCAGCCGAGCAGTTTTCTGCCGACCAGCAGCACGCTGAAGAACAGCCACGCCGCCGCCGACAGCACCGTCTTGTGCACCAGGTGCTGCGCCATCAGGTCGTCGTGGTAAAGCCAGCCGCTGGCGAGGCTCAGCGTCAGCAGCGCGACGCCGATGCCGAGCAGATGGAACAGGAAAGTCTCCATCTTGTCGAGCGGCGGCAGGTTGGCGAGCAGCGCCGGCGAGCCGTGCACCTTGAGGCGCCGGTCTTGCAGGTAAATGGCGACGGCCTGGATGCCGGCGAGGCTGAGAAAGGCGTAGGCCAGAAACGACAGCAGAATGTGCGCCTGAATGCCGGGGACGGCGGCGCCGGCGACGAGAATGCGGCTGGGGTCGGCGTGGCTGAACAGGATGACGACGGCGGCCAGCGGCAGCACGACCAGGCCGAGCAGTTCAAGCGGCAGCCGCAGGCAACTGACGAGCAGCGTCAGCGACAACAGCAGCGCCGCCAGCGACGCGGCCTGGAAGAAGGCGAGGTTGAGGCCGTCGCCGGTCATCACCACCGGCGCCAGCCCGGCGGCGTGGCACGCCAGCGCCGCCAGCCACGGCAGCGCCACTTTTGCGCGCGGCCCGGCGCCGCGGTGTTCGGCGCCGCGCCCGGTTTGTTTCCACAGCAGCAGCGCCGTCAGCAGGTACAGAAAGACCGCCAGCAGGTTGAGCGTCAGGCCCATTGAATTGGTCGCGCGTTCATCGCTCACGCGATTATAGCAAAAGCCGCCCGGCGTTCGCCCGGTGTTCGCCTGGCCCGCCGATGCTTGCCGGCGCCCGCCGGCGCCCGCCCGTGTGCTATTCTGCGCGCCATGTTTGAACGCATCACAGGCCGCCTTGCCGCGGTCGCCGGGCGCCTGCGCGGCGAGGTGCGCCTGACCGAAGGCAACATCGCCGACACGCTGCGCGAGGTGCGCGCGGCGCTGATTGAAGCCGATGTCGCGCTGCCCGTCGTCGGCGATTTTGTCGAGGCCGTGCGGGGGCGCGCGGTCGGCACCGAGGTTGCGAAAAGCCTGACGCCGGGGCAGGCGCTGATTCAACTGGTGGCGGAGGAACTGACGGCGCTGATGGGCGGGCAGTGCGCGACGCTGGCGCTGGACGCGCAGCCGCCGGCGGTGGTGCTGCTGGCCGGCTTGCAGGGCGCCGGCAAGACGACGACCGCGGCCAAACTCGCGCAACATCTGCAAGCGCGGAAGAAGTCGGTGGCGCTGGTCGGCTGCGATGTGCGGCGCCCGGCGGCCATCGAGCAACTCGCGCAACTGGCCGCGCAGTGCGGCGCCGCCTGCTACCCGACGCAGGCCGATGAGCCGCCGGTGGTGTCGGCGCGCGCCGCGCTGGAACGCGCGCGGCTTGAGTACAAGGATGTGCTGATAGTGGACACCGCCGGGCGTTTGCACATTGACGAGGCGATGATGGATGAAGTCCGCGAACTGCACGACGCGGTGTCGCCGGTTGAGGTGCTGTTTGTCGTGGACAGCATGACCGGGCAGGACGCGGTGAACTCGGCGCGCGCGTTCGGCGAGGCGCTGCCGCTGACCGGCGTCATCCTGACCAAGGCCGACGGCGACGCGCGCGGCGGCGCCGCGCTGTCGGTGCGCGCGGTGACCGGCAAGCCGATCAAGATGATCGGCGTCGGCGAGAAACTGGATCAACTGGAGGCGTTTTACCCGGAACGCATCGCGTCGCGCATCCTCGGCATGGGCGAGGTGGAGAGTTTGATTGAGCAGGTGGGGCGCGGCGACGGCGAACGCAAGGCGCGCAAACTGCTGAAGAAGGTGAAAAAGCGCAAGGGGTTTGATTTGTACGATGTGCGCGACCAGTTGCGCCAGATGCAGGACATGGGCGGCATCGCCGGCCTGCTCGACAAACTCCCCGCCGCCATGGCCGGCAAGGCCGCCGCCAACCCGCTGGCCGGCGAACAACAGGTGCGGACAATGCTGGCGGTGATTGATTCAATGACACCGCTGGAACGCCGCCGGCCCGAGTTGATGAACGGCTCGCGCAAAAAGCGCGTCGCCGCCGGGTCGGGGACGCATATTCAGGATGTCAACCGCGTGCTGAAACAACACAAGACGATGCAGAAGGCGATGAAGAAATTCTCGCGCGGCGGGGTGGAGAAGATGATGCGCGGGATGGGCGGAATGGGGGGCGGGCCGTTTTCGGGGTGAGGTGGCCTGTAAGCCGCCTTATAATCTGAAATTCAACTTTGGAGGAAGTTATGGAAGAGAAAGAAATGTTTACTTGGGTTCCTTTTTATGAGGAATTTGCGGGTATTCTTCTTGAGTATCGTGATAGTCAGGGAGAGCTTATAAGATTTTTGGAGGAATTAAGGAGTGAAGGACTCAAAATCACTCCCTTGCAGGATAGAAACAGTGAGGGAAAGAAGAATTTGCTCACAGAAATAGATCCCTTCACATTCTATGGTGTTTTTAACCGTCGCATAAAATGGCCGGCTCGAATTGCTATTATGGAAGCCATTAAAGAAGGATTTGAGGTTAAGGCTGATGTGCCGACTGATTGTACAAGTATTCCGATTTTGCACACTATGAAATCCTGGTTTTTTCCCTTTGCCCCAAAGAAGGAAAAAGACCATGTTGAAAAACTGTGGCGTTTGTACGAGTTGGCATTGGGAAAAGATCCGCTAAATGACGACAAATTTGCGGATGCCTTTAATGAAGCCATCAGCTTGCGGCAGGTCAGGTTTAATCTCACGATGGGTTTATTCTGGATTCGACCGCATGTTTTCCTGAATCTTGACGGACCTGTCCGTAGATACTTGAAGCATCTATATCCCGGTATCCCCTGGAAGAGCCTTTGGGGAAGGTTTAATTTCGAAAAATATAAAGAGACTTGCGACCAAGTTCGGGAAAATGGTCGGCGTCCTTTTTATGAAATATCTCATGAGGCATTTTGTTATGTCAAAGAGCAAAAGAAAGCGAAAGCTTCAGTAAATCCTGTCATTGGTTCACCGGAATCTGATGAAGGGAAGGCTATAGATATTCCCCTTAACACTATTCTTTATGGGCCACCGGGAACAGGAAAGACCTACCGCACCATAAATGAGGCTGTAGAAATCCTTGACCGCGACTTTTATTCTGAAAACAAGGAAGACAGACAAGAAATCCAGGATCGCTTTGAAGAACTGAAAGAAGTGGAACATCGTGTGGACTTCGTCACTTTTCATCAGAGCTTCAGTTATGAGGAATTCATCGAAGGGCTGAAAGCGGTGACTGAAGACGGAAAGGTTTTTTACAAAGTAGAGGACGGCCTGTTCAAGAAACTGTGCGCGCGTGCCCAAGGCGGCAGGCGCGGACTTTCTTTTGAGCAATATATTGAGAAGTTGAAAGAGGAATGCTCGGAAAATGCTGTCGAGATGAAAACAGTCAGAGGCAATCCTATTCAAGTGACTTATCGGGGCGGGGTAACCTTCCGTGTTTCGCCGGGAAGGCAAACAGAAGAGCCTGGAGCTGACTATCCGGTGTCAATTGACAGTATTGTCAAGACATATTTGGGTGCCGATTTCAGAGAGTTTCACAACCCGTCCTACATCCGGGCGGTTATCAATTACATTGAAGAGAAATACAAGCCTACGGAGTTGCCTGGTGAGGAGTCGGAACCTTACCTTCTGATTATTGACGAAATTAATCGGGGTAATATTTCAGCCATTTTTGGTGAATTGATTACCTTGTTAGAACCGTCAAAGCGCGCCGATGCCGACGATGAGCTGAGTGTTGTTCTTCCTTATTCCCAAGAGTACTTTAGTATTCCCGCCAACCTCTACATTGTCGGAACGATGAACACCGCCGACCGCTCTATTGCACTGCTGGATACCGCCTTGCGGCGTCGCTTCCGGTTTGTGGAGATGATGCCGAACTATGAACTTCTGAAAGATGTGAAGGTGGGGGATATTGAAATACCCCTGTTGCTCGAAACTATAAACCAGCGTATAGAAGTCTTGTACGACCGAGACCACCAGATAGGGCACACTTACTTCCTGCCTCTCAGAAAAGAGCCGACCTTGGAGAAACTGGCGGATATTTTCCGCCATTCCATTCTGCCGCTTCTGCAGGAGTACTTTTACGATAATTGGGAGAAAATTAATCTGGTGCTTAACAACAACGGGTTTGTTGCTGCGGAAGACTCTCCCAAGATGCCGTCCAATGACTTGATTGACCCTGACAAGAAAATCTGGCGCATTGCCGGAGAGAGTGTTTTCAGGGATGCTGAAAAATACAAGTCAATTTATGACAAGCAAAATACCGATGGATAAACAGAAAACAATTTTTCTGCGCGAGTTTGAAACGCTTGGTTATGACTCACGGGCAGACAGGCAAGTCTCCAAAGATGACTTTGAAGAAATCAGAAATTTTGTCCTGTCAAAGCCGGTAGGGGGTCAATCCGTTCTGAAACTGGAACACCAGAGATTGAAGGCAAGAAACTTCGTCGGCATTCTCCAGACTCGTCGCGGCACCACAATCGAGATTCTGCCCAAGATTGATTTGGCCGGTGCTGACAGCATTGAGAAAGAAAAAACAATCTTTCTGAAAATGCTCCAGGTATGGCGAGACGGCCCATGCAAAAACATGGGTGATGCCGATATACGGACAATGAAAAACTTTCCCTTGCTGGAAGTTTTCATCCAGATGTTTCTTGCAGACTTGCTGGAACTCACGCGCCGGGGACTTGCGCGCAGTTACAGCAGGGTGGAAAACAATCTCCGCGTGCTGAAAGGAAAACTCATCTTCTCCAAACACATAAAGCACAACCTGATACACCGCGAGCGTTTCTATGTGCAGTATGAGGAATTTTCCGCCAACCGCCCGGTGAACCGCCTGCTAAAGTCCACCGTGCTGCTCTTGCAGCGCCTGAGCCGGAGCGTAAAAAACCAGACACTGGCACACCAGGCACGTTTTTATTTCGAGGATATCCCCGAATCAAAAAACATCGCAGTTGACCTGACCCGCGCCAAAGTGGACCGCACAATGCCTCTTTACACCCGTCTGTTTCCGTGGGTAAAACTGTTTCTGGAGAACAGCGCTCCCGCCGCATACCAGGGCCAAAGTCCGGCTTTTGCCCTGCTGTTCCCGATGGAGAGAATCTTTGAGGATTATGTCGCCCACCGTTTGCGGCGGGAAATGGACGGCTGGAGAATCAACACTCAAGAGAAAATCCTGTATCTGATCAAAGAAAACCCTGAAGGCAGGCGCGAATTCCAAATGCGCCCCGACATCGTCGCAAGAAAGCGTGACAAAACCAAAATCCTGGTGATGGACACCAAGTGGAAACGCCTGAACAAAAACAGCCGCCACCACAACATCAGCCAAAGCGACCTCTATCAGTTATACGCCTATGGAAAGAAATACAAAAAGAAATACGCAGTCAGCCAGACCCCCGTCACACTTTACCTGCTGTATCCCCGCAACGAGAACTTCAGGGAGAAAATGTCCTTCTGCTATGAGAACAATCTGTATCTGCACGTTTATCCCGTCCGCCTGGACAGCGAGTCTCAATTCAAAGGCGACCAGTTCCCTGAATGCAAAACCGGGATTGGGAAACAAGAATGAAATACCCGGTTGCCATCTCTATTCTGGCCGTGTTTGTCGGCGGTTGTGCCGCCACCACCGGCATTACATACCGAACAGACCCGCCCGGCGCGGTTATCTCATACAAAGACGGGGGCGATGAAATTGGCGTGACACCTGTACGGCTGCTGTATGAACGGCACCCCGATTATGCCGAGAATGATTGCTTGAGAGTCAAGGGGATAACCGCCCGATGGGTTGACGGAACGGTCACTTCTTCCCCCGATGTGCTGCGAGTGTGCGGCGATTCGGGTGAATACGAATATAAGTTGTCAAAGCCGAAGGGGATATTCTCGTTCTTCTCCGAATCAAAACTGGTTCCCGTCGGCGAGCAGTTGACGACCGAACCCGAAGGCTGCCTGCTGTATCTGGATTCAGTCGGCATTTCGCCCGGGCAGATGACTGTGAACTTTTATGCCCACAACGACCACATTTTCTTTCCGGGGGAATTCTCTGTAAATGTCGCCTATGCAAATGACAATTCGGAGGTGCATTTGTCGGGAATAAGCAGGGCGCAGGAATATTTTGTGGTGGGGAAATTAAACTTCAGCGTCGCTGTTGACTCCGATGTCTCCCTGCTTACGCTGAAAACAACCTGCGATGGTTCCGCACACACAGCCGAAATTCCGCTTGATACAAAGAATATCCGGGACAAGATTGCCGCCGGCGTGGGCGCAGGCCGCAATAAGGTCAAAATGTTCAAATCCGGCGGAGTTTATGAAATACCCGTTGTGCTTAACGGCGTGCTCGCCATACCTTTTATTATTGACAGCGGCGCTTCGGATGTCGTCATATCGTCTGATGTTGCGCTCACTTTGTTCAGAACCGGAACCATCAGGGAATCCGACTATATGTCTGGGGCCGTTTACAGACTGGCGGACGGAACGGAGATGAAAAGTGGCAGGTTTCGCCTGCAATCCGTACGGATTGGAAACAAGACCATAAGGGGGGTGACTTGCGCCATCACTGATTCGCTCAAAGCCCCCATGCTGCTGGGGCAGGGCGTACTGGAACGCCTCGGAAAATATACCGTTGATTACAAAAGCGGTGTGTTGATTTTTGAGTAGGGGGGAATTTCAGCATAGTCCGTATGAAGCAGTAGCCCTTGAGGAAGGTGAAAAAGCACAAGGGTTTTATTTGTACGATGCTCTCGACTGGTGGTGCTGGATATGGGGCATGGGCGGCATGGGGGTGGGTCACTTTCTGGGTGACCACAAAGCTTTATTGGGGGCATGATAAAATTTTTTCTCCGCAATCATGGTGAACCAAATGGAGGCGCCAAATCATGGATACATTAGAAAATAAAATAGATGCTGAAGCTCTCACTGTTGAGAGAGTATTGTCGAGAAAATATGTCATCGACTATTTCCAAAGGGAATATCGGTGGGAACACAAGCATATGGATCAACTCATTGGCGATTTAGAGTCAGCCTTTTTCAGCAATTATTCTGAAGATCATGATTTAGAAGATGTTGATAAGTACAACGGTTACTATTTGGGACCGGTTATTCTCAGCAACAAAGGAACGAAATCGTCAATAATCGACGGCCAACAGCGCTTAACCTCGCTGACTCTCTTACTGATTTATCTTAATAACTTGATAGAGGAGGAGGGATATAACTCGGACGACATTCCCGACACACTGCCTAGCCTAATCCGCAAAAAGCATCTTGGTAAATACACTTTCAATATAGATGTCCGTGAAAGAACTAAATGTATAGAAGCCTTGTATAAGGATGGCCGGTATTCGATGGAAGATGACGATGATGAGTCAACCCAGAATATATTGGCAAGATATGAAAGTATTGGCGATATGCTTTCCGATAAATTGAGGGGGAAAAATATTTTTCCGTTCTTTGTTAATTGGCTGATTCATAAGGTTGTCTTCGTGGTTATTGAAGCACACTCGGTGGATAATGCCTACACAATATTTGAAACCATGAATGACCGAGGTTTGAACCTCACTGCCAGCGAGATGCTGAAAGGGTACATACTGTCACACATAAAAGAAAGTGAAATCAGAACCGGCATCAATGATGTCTGGAAAGAGCAAATAAATTGCCTGCGCAGCTACAGCAAGGATGAGGATTTGAAGTTTTTCCAGGCGTGGTTGAGGGCAAAATACGCTGTGACCATTCGAACTGGTGGGGAAGGCGCGGTTAATGAAGACTTTGAAAAAATCAGCGCACGCTTTCATACATGGGTCAAGGATTGTGGCGCGGAAAAAATCAACCTCCGTAAATCAGGAGACTTTGCTTCGTTTGTGAGACCAAAATTTGTAAACTATTCTACAATTTACAGAAAAATTTATGATGCAAAGAGAGAGCTTACCGAAGGTCTTGAGCATTTACATTACACCCATGCGTGGGGGATTGCCAGCTCACTGGCGGACCCGCTCTTTCTGGCCCCTATTACTGAAGGTGACATACCAGATGAAAAGTTGGTTAAGCGGAAACTTAATATAGTTGCCAGGTACATAGAAACTTTTTGTGTTTATCGAGGCGCAAACCGCCGGAACTTTTCACTAAGTTCTATTCGGTATACTCTGTCCAGGCTGGTTATAGATATTAGAGATAAATCTATTGAGGAGTTGGGGCAGATTTTGAAAGACAGGTTGAGCGAGACCAAAGAAGACCTGCATGGGCTTTTGAAGTTAAGGCTGCATGGGCAGAACAAGAAGTTTATAAAATTTTTTCTCAGCAGATTAACTCAGCATATTGAGCAAGAATCAAACAAGCCCTCGACTTTTGCTCAATATTTCTTTGCTCAAGGAAAGAGCAGGTATGAGATTGAACATATCTGGGCCGACAAAGTGGAACATCATAGGGATGAATTCGATCAGAATGAAGAGTTTAAGAAAAAGCGTAATATGCTTGGTGGTTTGCTTTTGCTTCCTGCCTCTACTAATGCAGCTCATGGCGCAGACCTCTATGAGAAGAAAGTCAAGTATTATCTGAAAGAAAATTTATTGGCACAATCGCTGCACGAGGATTGTTATAGCAGAGAGCCTGATTTTCTGAGGTATAAGGAAAAATCCGGGCTTTCTTTTAAACCTCATTCTGAATTTAAATCAAGCGATATGAAAGAACGGCAACAGCTTTATTACGAAATAGCCAAAGAAATCTGGTCTTTGGATTTTTTTGATGCCGATGAGGTCAGTTAAATAGGCATAATCAAAAGCGATAACAGCGGAGAGCCAGGAAAACCGATGATGAAAGAACTGGATGTCGTAAGGCTTACCACTGACGCTTACGAAAAAGACGGCCTGAAGCGCGGTGAACAAGGCACCATTGTTCTTGTTTATTCCAGAACTGATGAGCAAGCCTACGAGGTGGAATTTCCCCGCTGGGAAGACAACTGGCCCATCAAGGTTAAAACAGTTACAGCCGATGAAATAGAGGTGGTGCACAAGTGGAAAAAGAACAATGAATAAAGGTGATGCTCCAGATTTACAAAGCCAGAAACCGATATATGCCAAAGCAGGCATACCATCAGGCGCGGCGGCAAATGACGAACCAGCCCGGCAGCCCCGGCACTCCCCGGGCAGCCTTTGACCCCCGCCCAAAATAGGGTAAAATGCCCCCCTCAACCAAACCTGCAACCCAAACCCAAGAAAATCCAATGGTAGTAATTCGCCTGGCAAGAGGCGGGGCCAAGAAGAGGCCCTTTTATAACATCGTCGTGACCGACTCGCGCCGGCGGCGCGACAGCGGCTATATTGAGCGCATCGGTTATTTCAATCCGCGCGCGCTGACCAGTGAAACGCGCTTTGAGATTGACAGCGAGCGGCTCGATTACTGGCGCGGGCAGGGCGTGAAACTGTCCGACCGCGTGACTTCGCTGGTCAAGTCCGGCGGCGCCCGCAAGCCGAAACCTGCGAAACCGGCAAAAGCGGCGCCGGCCAAATCAGAAACACCGGCAGCATCGGCAGAGCCTGACAAGGCCGCCGCACCGGAAGCGTCCGCCGCGCCGGAAGATTCGGCCACGCAAGAGGCGTCATCGGAAGACTCGGCCAAACAAGAGGCATCCTCCAAACCGGAAGCGTCCGCAAAATCGGAAGAATCGGCCAAACCGGAAGCATCCGCAAAATCGGAAGACCCGGCCAAACAAGAGGCGTCCGCCACAAAGGAAGCGTCCGCAAAACCGGAAGACTCAGCCAAACAAGAGTCATCCGCCAAACCGGAAGCATCTGCGGAAACCCCGACACCGGAACCCCCCAAAACTCCGGACTCCCCCAAACCCTCTTAACCCCCCACCGGCGCGCCCGCTGGCGCGCCGTGCAAACCCGCATGGCACAGAACGGAAAGTCCGGCAACGCCGCCACTGACACCGCCATTGCCGCCACCACCGACGCCACCACCGGCGCCGCCGCTGATGCCACCACTGACACCGCCATTGCCGCCACCACCGACGCCACCGCCGCCGCTGATGCCACCACTGACATCGCCATTGCCGCCACCACCGACACCGCCGGCAATGCCACCGACGCCACCACCCCCACCACCGACACCCCCAACATCCTCCCCATCGGCACCATATCCGGCGTATTCGGCTGCGACGGCTGGATACGCATACACTCCCACACCGAACCCATGCAAGACATCGCGCGTTACCCCCGCTGGCTCATCGGCGGCAACCCGTGGAAGCAATACGAAGTTACCGAAGTGCGCGCGCACGGCAACGGCCTCGTCGCCAAACTCGCGGGCATTGAAGACCGCACACAGGCGCTCGCCCTGATGCACCTTGATATTGCCATCACCAAAGAGCAGTTGCCGCCACTCGCGCCCGGCGAATATTACTGGTTTCAACTCACCGGCCTGCAAGTCGTCAACCTGCGCGGCGAGGTGCTGGGCGCCGTGTCGCGCCTGATTGCCACCGGCGCCAATGATGTGCTTGAAGTGTCCGCCGCCGGCGCCACCTGCCTGATTCCGTATATTGATGATGTCGTCAAGCGGGTGGACACGCGCGGCGGCACAATCCAGGTGGACTGGCGCAAGGAATGGTGCGATGCGAACTGACACCGCAACCATGTTCCCGCAGGCAACCGCCGCGCTCGCCGCCAGGGAATGGTGCGATGCGAATTGACATCGTAACGGTGTTTCCGCAGATGATCGCCGCGCTCGCCAGCGGCGGCGTCGTCGCGCGCGCCATTGAACGCGGTCTGCTGACGCTGGAGGCATGGAACCCGCGAGACCACGCCGACAACGCCTACGGCGCGGTGGACGACCGCCCCTACGGCGGCGGCCCCGGCATGGTGATGATGGCCGCGCCGCTTGCGAAGGCGCTGCACGCGGCGCGCGCCCGCCAGTCCGGGCGCTTTCGCGTCATCCACCTGACGCCGCGCGGCGGGCGCCTGACGCAGGCCGAGGTCAACCGCCTGGCCGGCCTCGACGGCCTGGTGCTGCTGGCCGGGCGCTACGAGGGCGTGGACGAGCGCCTGGTGGAACTGGAGGTGGACGAGGAATGGTCGCTCGGCGACTATGTCATCAGCGGCGGCGAACTGGCCGCGATGGTGCTGGCCGACGCGGTGATGCGCCAGCGCCCCGGCGTGCTCGGGCACGGCGAATCGGCGCGCCAGGATTCCTTCATGACTGGACTTCTGGATTGTCCGCATTATACTCGTCCGTCGGAATACTGCGGCGCGCGGGTGCCGGAGGTGCTGCTCGGCGGCAACCACGAAGCCATCCGCCGCTGGCGCCTGAAACAATCGCTGGTCAGAACCTTCGAGAAAAGGCCGGATTTGTTCCGGGCGCGCCGCCTGAACGATGAGGAAAAGAAAATGATCGCCGAACATCTCGACGAAAAGCAGTCCCGCAAACCCGAAGCGCGGCCCGCGCAACCCGCGGACAAAGACAATGCCTGAACTGCTGCGAGAAATAGAAGCCGGCATGATGAACGCCGAAATCCCGGACTTTGCGCCGGGCGACACCGTCGTCGTGCAGGTCAAGGTGCGCGAGGGCAGCCGCGAGCGCGTGCAGGCGTTTGAGGGCGTCGTCATCGCCCGGCGCAACCGCGGGCTGAACTCGTCGTTCACCGTGCGCAAGATATCCAACGGCGAGGGCGTCGAGCGCGTGTTCCAGACTTACAGCCCGCTGATAGACGGCATCCGCGTCAAGCGCCGCGGCAAGGTGCGCCGCGCCAAGTTGTATTACCTGCGCGGGCGCACCGGCAAGGCCGCGCGCGTCAGGGAAAAACTGCGGAAAAATTAGCCGCCGCTTGCGGCTCATGCGCTCCGGGCGGCTCTCCGAGCGCGCCTTCCGGGCGGGCGTAGTATAGTGGTATTACCCCAGCTTCCCAAGCTGGTGAGGAGGGTTCGATTCCCTTCGCCCGCTCCACGCCGCCGCAATCCGCCGCAGTCCTTATAATAGGGGGTGTGATGAACGCACCGCACGACCAACTGGGCAGAACAATGCGCGACCTGCGCATCTCGGTAACCGACCGCTGCAACTTCCGCTGCACCTACTGCATGCCGAAGGAGGTGTTCAACGCCGACTACCGTTTCATGGCGCGCGCCGAACTGCTGTCGTTCGAGGAAATCGCGCGCGTCGTGTCGCTGTTCGCCGGCCTCGGCGTGCGCAAAGTCCGCCTCACCGGCGGCGAGCCGCTGATACGCCACCATCTTGAGGTGCTGATAGACAAGATCGCGGCCCTCGGCGTCGCCGACATCAGCCTGACGACCAACGGCGCGCTGCTCACCGCCGACAAGGCGCGCGCGCTGAAAGACGCCGGGCTGCGGCGCCTGACGGTCAGCCTCGACGCGCTCGACAACGAAGTGTTCTCGCGCCTGAACGGCGTCGCGTTTCCGGTGGACCGCGTGCTGCGCGGCATAGACAACGCGCGCGCCGCCGGTTTCGCGCCGGTCAAGGTCAACATGGTCGTTCGCAAGGGCGTCAACGACGCCCAGGTGCTGCCGATGGCGCGCCACTTCCGCAACAGCGGCTGCATTTTGCGCTTTATCGAATACATGGATGTCGGCCACAGCAACGCCTGGAAGATGGATGATGTGGCGCCGACCGCGCAACTGATAAAGGCCGTCCACCGCGAATTCCCGATTGAACCGGCAGACCCCAACTACCGCGGCGAAGTCGCCCGCCGCTGGCGCTACCGCGACGGCGCCGGCGAAATCGGCTTCATCTCGTCGGTAACCCAACCCTTCTGCGGCGACTGCACCCGCATCAGAATGTCCGCCGACGGGCGCCTCTACACCTGCCTGTTCGCCACCCGCGGCCACGACCTGCGCCGCCTGCTGCGCGAACGCCATTCGGACGAATACCTGGGCAACTGGCTGCGGGATTTGTGGCGCTCCCGCGCCGACCGCTACTCGGAAATGAGAAGCGAACAGACCGTCGCGCTGGAGAAGGTGGAGATGTCGTATATCGGGGGGTGAGTGCTACAATAAGCATGGCCCGGAAACGGGGCCGAATACGATGTATCAGATGAACTTCATCGCCGGATTGCCTGTTATTGCCTCGCTGCTTTTGATGTCGGCGGCGCGGGGCGGGGAGCAGGACGCCCCCGCTTCCGTCTATGACGATTGCAGCCGCGTGGAGATTCCGTACGAGGAGGACGGCAAAGTCCTCACCGCCGCTGAAAAAACCGCCCGCATGGACAAGGCGTTTTATGAATCGCTGGCGCGCTTTGAACGCTGCCAGACATCGCTCTCGTCCGACGACGGCAGTGATGCCGGCGGCGGCAGCGGCGGTGGCAGCGGCGGCGGTGGTAACAGCGGCGACAGCGGCAGCAGCGGCAACGCCGGCGACAGCGGCGGCAATAACGGCGCCGTTCAATCCGTGCCGTCGTCATCCGTTTCCGGCACCGAACCCGACAGCGACAAGAAAGAAGACGGCACGGCGCAGGAAACGGCGCTTCAGTCTCCGCAAACCGGGACGGATCGCCAGCCGCAGGCCATGCCGGGCAGCGGCAAATTGCCCGAGGACATTCCTCCCGCCGATAACGACAGCGTGCTTGAGGCGCAAATCCGGGCGGCGGCGCAGGCCGAACAAGACCCCGAAAAGAGGGAAAGACTGTGGAATGAATACCGCAGATACAAAAACCTTCCGATCAAGAAGTCAACCATGGAGGAGAAGCCACAATGAAACGCCAAATCGCAAAAGCGGGATTGATTCCCCTGATCCCCCTGACACTGCTGTTGTCGGCCTGTGTCACCACCGGCGGTTTTCTGGGCGGTTCATCCGGCGGGCTTTCCGTCGGCCCCGGCGTTGCCATCAACGATGAACAGGCCGCCGCCGCCGGCCTGCCCGAGGGCACGCCGAGGCTGGATGTCGCCGTTCCGGTTTTCAACCCCGGCCTGCCGGAAGACCCGGACGACTACGAGGAAGAGAATGTCTGGCCCGAACTGCGCCGCGCCGAGGCCAACCGGTTCGCGTTGCAGACGAAACAGGCGCTGGAAAACACCGGCGTATTCGGCGCGGTGCGCGTCACGCCCGACGCAAAGGCGACCGCGGATTTGTATGTCATCGGCGCCATCAAGGAGTCCAACGGCGAAGATGTGGCGGTGCAGATTGAAGTGGTGGACATTTCCGGCAGACGCTGGCACCGCAAGACCTACAAGCACCGCGTCAAGGAGGCGTTCTTCCGGGATTTGCGAAACGAGGGCAAGGACCCGTATCAGCCGGTGTTCACCGAGGCCGCCGCCGACATCGCCGCCTTGCTGCGTAAAAAGCGCGCCCGCGAACTGGCGCTGCTGAAATCAATCGCCGACATGCGCTTTGCGGCCAGTTACTCGCCGGGCGCGTTCGGCGAACACCTTGAGCGCAAGGGCAAAACCTTCCAACTGGCGAGCCTGCCCGCCGCCGACGACCCGATGCTGGTGCGAACCCGCGCCATCCGGGTGCGCGACCAGTTGTTTGTTGATCGTCTGCAAGCGCACTACGACGGTTTCAGCAGCCGCATGGACGAGAGTTATTCGGTCTGGCAAAAGGAGAGTTTCACCGAGGCCAAGGCCGCCCGCGAGGCGTACAGAAAGGCCGTGGTGGAAGGCATACTCGGCGCCGTTGTCGCCGGGCTTAGCATTGCGATGGCCGCGAACAGCGACTCTTCCACACACCAGGGCGCGGCGGCGGCGGGGGCGCTGACGGGCGCCGCCCTGATTGCGAAAAGTTTTCAGACCAGGTCGGAGATGAAGGTGCACCGCGACGCCCTCGCCGAACTGGGCGAGTCCATTCACGCCGACCTCGCGCCGCAGGTGATTGAGTTTGAGGACAAGACGGTGGAACTCACCGGCAACGCCGAACAGCAGTTCAGCCAGTGGCGGGATTATCTGAAGCGCATTTACAGGCAGGAGGCGACGCCGCAAGTCCGGATATAAGCCGGCGATGGTCAACGCCACTGAAAAGAAAGTCTTTCTTGCAAGGGAGGCGAGCGCCGGCAGGAAAAAGACGGCGGCGCTGGTCGCGCTGGCCGCCGGGCTGGTGCTCGCCGTTGCCGCCGCCGTGCTGTATTTTGCCCTGCCGGCATGGGTGGCCGACGACAGCGGCGGCGCCCCGGCACGCGGCGCGGACGACGGCGGCGGCGCGGCGGACGACGACGGTGATGCGCTGGCCGCGAGAGAAAACTTCAAGCGGCAACTCAAAACCTTTCAGTTGGAAACGGAACCGGCCCTGCTGAATGTGTCCGTCGCCGCCTGGGCGCCGGACATCAACGACGACATCCTCGCGCGCAAGGAAAAAGCCCTGCGCGCCTTCAACGCCGGCAATTACCCGTCCGCCGTCGCCCTGTTGCAAGGCGCCGCCGACGCCGCCGGGGATGCGTTGAAACTCGCCGCCAATCAATACCGCGCCGGCATGGAAGCCGCCGCCCACGGCCTGCGGATGAACGATGTGGAGGCCGCGCGCGAAGGCATCGCCCTCGCCTTGACGCTGAAACCGGACGAGGCCGCCGCCCGCGCGCTGCAATCGCGCATCGCCGTTTTGCCGGAAGTCATCCGGTTGCTGGCGCTGGCGGACAGGGCGCGGGCCGAGAACGACCACCGCTCGCAGAGAGATCATCTGGAAGAAGTCGTGCGCCTGGATTCGGCGCGCGAGGATGTGCGGGCGCGGTTGCAGGCGCTTGCCGCGGAAATCGCGGAGCGGGATTTTGCCGCCCACATTGCCGGCGGCATGGACGCCGTCGCCAAACGCGACCTGCGCGGCGCGCTGCAATTCATCCGGCAGGCCGAAAAGATATACCCCGCGCGCGAGGAAGTCTCGCTGCTGCGCCGCAACATCCGGCGGCTGGACCGCGAAGTGACGATGCAAAGACATTTAAGCGCCGCGCGCCAGGCGGCTGCAAGGGACGACTGGAACGGCGCCCGCGCCGCCTACGGCCAGGCCGCGGCGGTGGACGCCGCCGATGCCGAGGCGGTTGACGGCGCAAAACTGGCCGCGCAGGTGGTCGGCGCGCACAACGACATCGCCGATTATCTGGCGCGCCCGCAGCGGCTGTCTTCGGAGAATGTGGCGGCGCTGGCCGCGGAGGCGGTGCGGCGCGCGCAGGCTTTTTACCGGATAAGCCCCGGCCTTGAAAAGCAGGCACGCTCGCTTGAAACGCTGATTGCCGGTTATGCAAAGCCGGTGCAGGTGGTCGTTCGCTCCGACAACAAAACCAGGATTCTGGTGCGCGGCGTCGGCGAAGTGGGCAGAACCCGTGAAAGAACCGTTGACCTGAGGCCGGGCACCTACACTTTCGAGGGCAGGCGTCCGGGCTACCAGTCCAAATTGATTCAGGTCGAGGTGCGCCCCGGCGCCGCGCCGCCGGAAGTGACGCTGATTTGCGATGAACGGGTTTGACTCGCGGCTCCGGCAGGCGCGGGCCAGGCAGCACCGT
Organism: Gammaproteobacteria bacterium; assembly: GCA_028817225.1. Taxonomy (NCBI): domain Bacteria; kingdom Pseudomonadati; phylum Pseudomonadota; class Gammaproteobacteria; species Gammaproteobacteria bacterium. The sequence goes on from JAPPQC010000045.1 coordinate 61,117, forward strand.
ATTTTCCTTTTCATCGCCCTCGGCGCCGCCGCCGTCGCCGCGGTGCTGGCCATGTTCTGGATAGCAACCCAGGGCATATCGGTCGTCGTGTCGCCGCAAAAAGCGGACGACAGGGCCGGGTTGCGGATCAAACAGGGGCCTGGATTCACGCTGGGCAAAAAAGCGTATGCTTTCGGCGAAGTGGTGATCGAGGTGAAAGCGGCGGGCTTTGTCACCGCGGAAGTCGCCGTTGCGGCGGACAAGCAAAGCACCTTTGTTGAAGTCGTGATGCGCGAGGCGCCGGCCAGGCTGCGCGTTGCGACCGTGCCCGAAGACGCCGCCACCCGCTGGCTTGTGGACGGCGCGCTGGTCGCCACTTCGCAAAGTTTGTCGGTGCAGATGAAGCCGGGCACGCATACGCTGGTCGTCAACCATCCGCATTACCGCAAAGCCGGGCTTGAGGTTTTTGCGGAGCCGGGGGAGGAAGTGCGCGAACAGGTTCGCCTGCTGCCGCTTGAAGGCCGCCTGCAAATCACCACCGAGCCTGCCGGAGCCGCCGTTTCCATTGACGGCGCGGCGCAAGCGGCGGCCCCCGCTTCCTATGCCGTCGCCGGTGGCCGCCATGTCGTAGAGGTCAGCCATCCCGGATACAAGAACCTTCGCGACACCGTTGAAATCACCAACGCCGAAACCGGCATCGCCAGAAACTACCGGCTGGCGCCGCAGGATGCGTTCGTCCGTTTCAATCTGCAACCGCAGGGAGGCCGGCTGCTGCTGAACGGCAGGCGCACCGATGGCGGCGGCGCGGTGCGGGTGGATTCCATGCGCCGCCACACGGCGTCTTATTCCAGCGCCGGTTATTTTCCGCAGAGCAAGACCTTCACATTGCAACCCGGGGCCGAGCAAGAAGTGCGGTTCTCATTGCGCGAGGAAACCGGCGTTGTTGAAATCCTTTCCAGGCCGCCCGCCACCGTGCTGATTGACGGCAAGGAGGCCGGCGCCACGCCGATGACCGTGTCTCTGAGGGCCGTTGAACACCGCATCACCGTCGCCAGGGAAGGCTATCGCAGCGTCACACAAAAACTGACCCCCGCCGCCTCCGGCGCCAAAAGAATGGATGTGGCGCTGAAGACGGAATTGCAGGCGCGGCTGGCGGAAAGCCCGGCGACCTACCGGAACAGCGTCGGCATGACCTTGCGGTTGTTCGCCAGGCCCGGCGTCGTTGCAATGGGCGCGCCGCGGCATGAACAGGGCCAGCGCGCCAACGAGTTTCAGAGAACAGTCCGGCTGACGAAGGCGTTTTATGCGGCCTTGCACGAGACGACGGCGGGGCAGTTTGGCCGCTACAAGGCGGCGCCGTCCGCGGGCAAGGCGGGCGTTCCCGCCACCGGCGTGACCTGGCTTGAGGCCGCCGCATTCTGCAACTGGCTCAGCGCCAGGGAGCGACTGCGGCCTTTTTATGTCCTGCAAGACAACCGTTATCTCGGCATCAACGCCCGCGCCGACGGCTACCGCCTGCTGACCGAGGCGGAATGGGAATGGCTGGCGCGCGGCGCCGGGCGCCGCCAACAAACGCGCTTCACCTGGGGCGATCAGTCCGCCGTGCCGGCGGGCGCCGGCAATCTCGCCGACCAGTCCGCCCGCGGCGCGCTCAAGATGTATATTCCGAACTACACCGACGGCTTCGGCGAACTGGCGCCGGTGGGAAGTTTTGCCGCCGGCAAGGCCGGCCTGTATGATTTGTCGGGCAATGTCAGCGAATGGGTTCACGATGTGTATTCCCTGATGCCGCCTGCCGCGGACGGCGGCGTCGAGACCGACCCGACGGGGCCTGCCGGCGGCGGCTCGCATGTGTTCAAGGGTTCCAACTGGCGTTCCGCCACGCTGACCGAGTTGCGGGCGTCTTTCAGGGAGACCTCGGTGGCGGGCCGCGACGACCTGGGCTTTCGTGTGGCAAGATACCTGTATGGAGGTGAAAATGATGACAAAAACTAACCGGATTTTTTACGCGATACTGGCGGCGGTCGCCGTCGCCGTTGCTGCGGCTTATCTGGCGGGCGGCGGGTTCGCCTGGACCGCGCCCGCCATCGGCCTCAACTCGCCGACGACCTTTCCGGTGGACATCTGACATGCCGGCCAACCATCGCGACATCTGGGTGAATGTGCTTGTCCTTGTCGGCGTGTTCATCGCGGTGCATCTTGTGTACATCGGGCTGATACGCCCGCAGGCCGAACTCGTCATCGAGGCGGCGCGCCAGGCCGGGCAGTCGGCCCCGAGAAACCTTTTCGTCATTCTGAAGGATCTGGAGCAGGAGATTTGCATTGTCCTGATGATTTACGGCCTGTACCTGATGGCGGTTCGCTACACAAAACTGGTTTCGCGGCGCTATTTGTTCACGGTGGATTTGCTGCAAGACGCCGGCGCCGACAGAACCGGCCTCGGCACCGTGCTGGAGGAACTGGAAAAACTGCCCGGGCACATCACCGAAACCCCGCTGGTGGAGACATTGAAGGCCAGCCTGCGGCGCTACCTGATCACGCGCGATGTGCAGAACACCTCCGATGCGATCAACGCCAGCGTGGAGGCCCAGGGCGTGCGCCTTGAAGCGGAGAATTCCACGATACGCTATCTGATCTGGGCGATTCCGTCGGTCGGGTTTATCGGCACCGTGCGCGGCATCGGCCAGGCGCTGTCGCAGGCCGAGAAGGCGCTCGCCGGCGACATTGCGACGATGACGGACAGCCTCGGCGTCGCCTTCAACTCCACTTTTGTGGCGCTGCTGATCAGCATCTTCCTGATGTTTTTCCTGCACCAGTTGCAGCGCGCGCAAGACGGCGTGCTGGTGGAGACCCAGGCGTATTGTGAGAAGTTTCTTCTCAACCGCATCAGTTCGTAGGCGCGGCCTTGCGTAGGCGCCGCAAGACCGAAGGCTTCAATCTCGCCTTCCTGGATGTGATGTCGTGCGGCCTCGGCGCGGTCATCCTCATCTTCCTGATTGTCAAGCACAATGTGGACAAGGGTTCGGTGGAGGCGGATATCGTGCTGGCGGAACTGGAGACGCTGGAACGGCAGGAGCGGCAGTTGCAGGAACAGGTGCGCGAAATCGGCGAGCGCGGCGCCGGGGAGCGCGAACTCGGCGCGGAACTGAAAGAAAAGTTGCGCGGCATCGAGCAAACCATCGCCGCCCTCGGCGAACAAATGGCGGCGCAGAAAAGAAAAAACGCGGAGTTGAGGAGCGCAATGGAGAAAGACGCCGTCCGCAAGGCCGCCGATGTCGTGCCGGATGAGTCCGTCGGCGAGGAGCAGTATCTGACGGGGCTGGAGGTGGAAGGCAGGCGGGTGGCGATTCTCGTGGATTACAGCGCTTCAATGACGGACGAGAAACTGGTGGACATTGTGGTTCGCAAGAGCGGCAGCGATGCAAACAAGAAAAACGGGCCGAAATGGCGCAGAACAAAAAAGGCGGTGCGCTGGCTGTTGAACCGCCTGCCGGAGAAGAGCGAGGTGGCGGTCATTGTGTTCAACGGCGCGGCCCGGACACTCGGCGCCGTCGCCTGGAACAACTCGCAAGACCGGGCCGCCCTCGGCGCGTTGTTCGGGGAGATTGAAAAACTGGTGCCCTCCGGTGCCACCAACCTGCAAGCCGGCCTGAATGAACTCCGGAAACTGCGCCCGCGGGCGACGAACATCTATCTGATAACCGACGGCTTGCCGACCAAAGGGGTGACCAGGCCGTCGTTTCTTTCGTCGTGCCGTTCCATCTTCGGCAAAAGCAGCAATATCTCCGGCGAGTGCCGTGCAAAACTGTTTCGCGCGGCTTTGCAGAGTTCGCCGCCGACCGGCGGAGAAAAGGTCAATGTCATTCTGTTTCCGCTGGAGGGAGACCCGGCGGCTGCGCCCAACTTCTGGAACTGGGCCGCCGTCACCGGCGGGCTGATGCTGACGCCGGCGGCGGGGTGGCCATGAAACGCCGCCGCAGAAGCGCCGATATTTTCAGCCTCTCTTTCCTGGATGTGGTCACCTGCGGGTTCGGCGCCATCGTTCTGCTGCTGCTGGTGACAAAATCCGGCTTCACCGTGTCGGACGACAACACCGATGTCAGCGCGCTGCTGAACCGCACATTTCAGACCGAGGACAGCATTCAGCGGTTGTCCGACCGGCTGGAGCAACTCCGGCGGGAACTGGACGAAGACAGGGCGCGCAACAAGGACGCGCTTGTTGCACAAAGCGCCCGCGAGGCGGAACTCAAAAAGAAACAGGCCGCGGCGGCGGACCTGAAAAACGAGCGCAGCGGGCTGGAGGCCGTCCGCGAAACGATGAAGCGCGCGTCCATCTCGCGCGACACCGCCACCGAGCGCGACCGCGAAGTCGCCGGCATACCGGTGGACAGCAATTATGTGATTTTCATCATTGACACCTCCGGCAGCATGCAGGCGATCTGGGCGCGCGTGATGCAGACCGTGGAAAATATCCTGGACATTCACCCCAAAGTCCGGGGTTTTCAGATACTCAACGACAACGGCGTCTATTTGATCAGCGCCTACAAAAAAAAGTGGATACCGGACACGCCGCGCAGGAGAAAAAGCATACTCAACGCGGTGCAAAACTGGGGCGCAATCTCCAACAGCAGCCCGGTGGAGGGGCTGGAAGTGGCGCTGCAAGACTACGCCGGCAAGCAAGACAAAATATCCATCTACATCTTCGGCGACGACTACACCGGCCCTTCCTACGACGCCGTCATCAAAACCCTGGAAAGACTGAACACCGACAGAATCAGCGGCAAACCCATCGTCAGGGTCCACGCAATCGGTTTCGTCAGCCCCCAAAACCACCGCTTCGGAACACTGATGCGCGAGGTGGCCGGAAAAAACAACGGCGTCTTCCTGGCACTGCCGCCGTGAGGTGGTTGTTCTTTCCGGCATGACGGACGCCGGCGGCCCTTGCCGCCGGTTTGCAATCCCCGCCCCTCTATGCCTATAATGCCCCCATGAACCACCCGGCGAACACTTTCCCGACCGCCACCGGCGCGCCTGCGGGCGCCGCCGCACCCCTTCTGTTGCCCCTCCGTTTGCGACTGCCGCGATAGCGGCGTTGTGACACGGCTGGCGAGCCTGGTACGCACATTCGTTTTACCGAACTTTTCAATCCGGATGAGGAGGCACTGATGAGTGCAGAAAAAAAACTGGTCATATTCGACACGACGCTGCGCGACGGCGAGCAAAGCCCGGGCGCGTCCATGACCAAAGAGGAGAAGGTCCGCATCGCCAGGGCGCTGGAGAAAATGCGCGTGGATGTCATCGAGGCCGGCTTTCCGATTGCAAGCCCCGGCGATTTCGACGCGGTCGCGGCGGTTGCGGCGACGGTCGCCGACAGCACCGTGTGCGGCCTTGCGCGCGCGCTCGACAAGGACATTGAACGCGCCGCCGGCGCGCTGAAACAGGCGAAATCAAAGCGCATACACACTTTCATCGCGTCGTCGCCGATACACATGCGCGAGAAACTGCGGATGTCGCCGCAGCAGGTGCTGGAACAGGCGGTGCACGCGGTGACGCAGGCGCGCCGCCACACCGACGATGTCGAGTTCTCGCCGGAAGACGCGGGCCGTTCGGACGAAGACTTCCTGTGCCGCCTGATTGAGGCGGTCATCGAGGCCGGCGCGCGCACCATCAACATCCCGGACACGGTCGGCTACAGCCTGCCGGCCCATTTCGGGTGCCTCGTCGGCAGTTTGATCGAGCGCATCCCGAACGCCGACAAGGCGGTGTTCTCGGTGCACTGCCACAACGACCTGGGGCTTGCGGTCGCCAACTCGCTGGCCGCGGTCAGCCACGGCGCGCGCCAGGTCGAGTGCACCATCAACGGCCTCGGCGAGCGCGCCGGCAACGCATCGCTCGAGGAAATCGTCATGACGGTGCGCACGCGCCAGGATGTGTTCGACTGCGACACCGGCATAGACACAACGCAAATCGTGCCGGTGTCGCGGCTGGTGTCGGGCATCACCGGCTTCCCGGTGCAGCCGAACAAGGCCATCGTCGGCGCCAACGCATTCGCGCACGAGTCCGGCATCCACCAGGACGGCGTGCTGAAGTTCCGCGAGACCTACGAGATCATGCGCGCCGAGGATGTCGGCTGGAAGGCCAACCGCATCGTGCTCGGCAAGCATTCCGGGCGCAACGCCTTCCGCACGCGCCTGGCCGAACTCGGCATCGTCTTTGATGACGACGATGAACTCAACCGCGTGTTCGACAACTTCAAACTGCTGGCCGACAAGAAGAACGAGATCTACGACGAAGACTTGCAGGCGCTGGTTTCGGAAAGCGCCGGCTGGGACGAGGTCGAGTATTGCCGCCTGCTGTCCATGAAGGTCACCTCCGAGACCGGCGCCACGCCGTGCGCCGAGGTGCGCCTGGAACTGGACGACAGCGAACAGCGCGCGCAGGCCGAGGGCAGCGGCCCGGTGGACGCCACATTCAAGGCCATCGAGGAGGTCGTTTGCAGCGGCAGCGAACTGCTGCTGTATTCGGTCAACAGCATCACCACCGGCACCGACTCGCAGGGCGAGGTAACGGTGCGCCTGCTGCGCGACAGCCGCATTGTCAACGGCCTCGGCACCGACACCGACATCGTCATCGCGTCGGCGAAGGCATACATCAATGCGCTGAACAAACTGCGCCAGACCGCGCCCGTCGCGCACCCGCAACGGGAGGGCATCTGAATCTCTTGCGGCGCAAACTCGCTTATCTGGAACACATGGGCATTGAAGCCTATGGCCGCCGCGACCGCGAGCATGCGCCCGCGCCCGAACAGGCCGCCGCGCCTGAAACAGCGCCCGCGTCCGCCGCTGTGCCTGAAACAGCGGCTGCATCCGCGCCCGCGTCTGCACCCGGCGCCGCGCCTGAAACAGCGCCTGCATCCACACCCACACCACCCCCCCCAAACATGCCCGCCGACGCCTGGCAAACACTGAAACAGGAAGTCAGCGCCTGCCGCCGCTGCCCGCTGTGCGAGACACGCACGCAAACCGTCTTCGGCGTCGGCGCGGAAAACGCCGACTGGATGCTGATAGGCGAGGCGCCCGGCTCCGAGGAAGACCGCCGCGGCGAACCTTTCGTCGGTCGCGCCGGCCAGTTGCTGGACCGCATGCTGAAGGCCATCGGTTTCGCGCGCGAGGAGGTGTACATCGCCAATGTCGTCAAATGCCGCCCGCCCGACAACCGCAACCCGGCGCCCGAGGAAGTCTTGCAGTGCGACAACTACCTGCGCCGCCAGATTGAACTCATCCGCCCGCAAATCATCATCGCGCTGGGCGGCGTTGCGATGTCGGCGCTGCTGAACGAGCAAACGCCGGTCGGCAAGATGCGCGGGCGCGTCCACACACTGCCCGGCGCCGACATCCCGGTCGTCGTAACCTACCACCCGGCCTACCTGCTGCGCGCGCCGACGCAAAAACGCGCCGCATGGGAAGACCTGCAACTGGCGTGCCGCACCGTCGGCAGGGAACTGGCATGAGCACGCCCGCCGCATACACGCTGCTGCATCCGTCGCCGCACCCAACACCGCACCCACCCCCGCGCCCGATGCGCGAGGACGACCTCGACGCCGTCTGCGCCGTTGAACGCCGCGTTTTCGATTTTCCGTGGAACCCCGGCGTGTTCCTCAGCTGCCTGCACGAAGGCTGCGAGTGCCGCATACTGGAACGCGGCAGCCGCATCGTCGGCTACGGCGTGATGGCCGCCGGCGCGGGCGAATGCCACCTGCTGAACCTGTGCATCCATCCGGACTTCCGCCGCCGCGGCCATGGCCGCGCGCTGCTGCGGTGCCTGCTGGGCATCGCCGCGCGCCGCGGCGCCGTGCGCGCGATACTTGAAGTGCGGGCCGACAACCCGGCGGCGCAGAACCTGTATTTGTCCGAAGGCTTCAACCGCATCAGCAGGCGCAGGAACTACTACCCGTCAAGCGACGGACGCGAAGACGCCGTCGTGCTGGCGCGCGTGCTGTAACCGCGTGCTGCAACAATGGCCGCCATGCACCCGCCCCCGCCTTTCCCGCGCAAACACGCGGCCACCCCGCCGCGCGCACTGTGACGGCGCGGCGCATGGATTAGGCGCATGGACTACCTGCCGCTGTTCCTGAAACTGAAGGGCAAGCGGGCGCTGGTCGTCGGCGCCGGCGAAGTCGCCGCGCGCAAGGCGCGCCGCCTGCTGGAAGGCGGCCTGTCGCTGACCGTCGTCGCCCCGGCCATCTCGCCGTCCATGCGCGACGCTGCGTGCACAGGCGCCTGCGCCATCAAGCAACGCCCGTTCACAAACGCCGACCTGTCCGGCATGTCGCTGGTCGTCGCCGCCACCGACGACCACGCCGTCAACCGCAACATCGCCGAACAATGCGAAACGCTGAACATCCCCGTCAATGTCGTTGACGAACCGGACCGCGGCAATGTCATCTTCCCGTCGCTGATTGAGCGCGCGCCGATACGCATCGCCATCTCCACCGACGGCGTGTCACCGCTGCTGTCGCGCCTGCTGAAGTCGCACCTGGCCGGCTGCATCCCGGCGGCCTACGCAACGCTTGCCGGCCTCGCCGCCCGCTACCGCCCGAAGGTGAAGGCGCGTTTCGCCGAGCCGCGCGAACGCCGCCGCTTCTGGGACAAGGTGCTGCGCGGGCGCGTCGCCGACCAGGTCTTCGCCGGGCGCCTGCCGCAGGCCGAGGCCGAACTGGAACAGTTGCTGAACGCCGGCAACGGCGCCGCCCACACCGGCGAGATTTACCTGGTCGGCTCCGGCCCCGGCGACCCCGACCTGCTCACCATCAAGGCGCTGCGCCTGATGCAGCAGGCCGATGTCGTGCTCTACGACCGCCTTGTGTCCGACTCCATCCTGAAACTGCTGCGCGACGATGTAGAAAAAATCTACGCCGGCAAGGAACGCGCCCGGCACGCGATGCCGCAGGAGCGCATCAACGCGCTGCTGGTGCGCTTTGCGCTGGAAGGGCGCAAGGTGCTGCGGCTGAAGGGCGGCGACCCGTTTGTGTTCGGGCGCGGCGGCGAGGAAATCGAGACGCTGATGGAGCGCAACATCCCGTTCCAGGTGGTGCCGGGCATCACTGCGGCGCTCGGCTGCGCATCGTATGCCGGCATTCCGCTGACGCACCGCGACCACGCCCAGGCCTGCATCTTCGTAACCGGCCACCTGAAAGACGGCAGCGTGCGCCTTGATTGGGAGATGCTGGCGCGCCCGTCGCAGACGCTGGTGTTTTACATGGGCCTGGTCGGGCTGGAGACCATCTGCGCGCAGTTGGTGCGCCACGGCCTGCCGCCGCAAACACCCGCGGCGCTGGTCATGCGCGGCACGCTGCCCGACCAGCGCGTGCTGCTGGGCGACCTGTCCAGCCTGACCGCGCTGACGCGCGACTGCGAGGTGTCACCGCCGACATTGCTGATGGTCGGCGAGGTGGTGCGTTTGCATGACAAATTGCAGTGGTACGGTGTGGACAGAAATGTGGAGGCGGGGGTGTAGGGATATTGTTTCAACCCGTTACGGGTCAGTCTGGATGGTGGTGGTGTTTGTGAGCACCGCTCCTTCAAGGAAGACGCGCAGGCGCAGGTAGGTGGAGGAGTCTCCGTCGTCGTCTCTTGTGATCAGGAGGGCACGGTTG
>JAPPQC010000046.1 GCA_028817225.1 Gammaproteobacteria bacterium
TGATGATTGCTTTGCCTTTTGTTTTCTGTCCCGCTCTTTCTTCCATTTCTGGACATTCAGGTCGCCGACGATGATTCTTTTCCTGCGTTTTTCCAGCCATTTTTCGTGCATTTCATAGCCTGGCCCCATGTAGAAGAGAACGCCGACGAACATGAGAACCGCGATAACCAGGCCGACATGACCCCAGATTTCTTCAGTTGTCATTTGATGTTTCCTCCGGTTTTGTCGGCCATTATAACCCCCCTAATGCGCCTCGTCCCAGTTGTCTGCGGCGGCGGCATCCACGGTCAGCGGCACCGCCAAATCGGCGGCGGCGCTCATTCGTTTGCGGCATTGGGTGATGACTTCTTCCACCCGGTCCTGGGCGGCTTCAAGCACCAGTTCGTCGTGGACCTGCATGATGATGGCGGCGCCTTTGCCTTTGCGTTTCAGCCAGGCGTGCAGGTCGGTCATGGCGCGCTTGATGATGTCGGCGGCGGAGCCTTGCATCGGCGCGTTGATGGCGGTGCGTTCGGCGTAGCGGCGGCGGTGGACATTCTTTGCGTTGATTTCCGGCAGGTACAGGCGCCGCCCGAAGATGGTCTCGACATAGCCGCGTTCGCGCGCCTCTTTGCGCGTGCGCTCCATGTAGGATTCCACGCCCGGGTAGCGCGCGAAATAGGCGTTCACATATTCCTGCGCGGCGCCGCGCGCAAGGCCCAGTTGCTTTGCAAGGCCGAAGGCCGACATGCCGTAGATGAGGCCGAAGTTGATGGCCTTGGCGATGCGCCGCTGGTCGGGCGCGACCTTGTCCGGCTTGACGGAGAACACCTCGGCGGCGGTCGCGGTGTGAATGTCGCCGCCGCGCTCGAACACCTTCAGCAGGTTTTTGTCGCGCGACAGGTGCGCCATGATTCTCATCTCAATCTGCGAGTAGTCGGCGGCAATCAGTTGGCAGCCGTCGGGCGCGATGAAGGCGCGGCGGATGCGCCGCCCCTGCGCGGTGCGCACCGGAATGTTCTGCAGGTTGGGGTCGGACGACGAAAGCCTGCCGGTCGCGGTCACCGCCTGGTGGTAGCAAGTGTGCACGCGCCCGCTGGCGGCGTCCGTCATCGCCGGCAGTTTGTCGGTGTAGGTGGACTTCAGTTTGCTGAGCGAGCGGAATTCAAGGATGGCGCGCGGCAGTTCATAGTCAACGGCCAGTTCCTGCAACACATCCTCCGCCGTCGAGGGCTGCCCTTTCGGTGTTTTGCGCGTCACCGGCAGGCCGGCCTCTTCAAACAGGATTTCCTGTATCTGTTTCGGCGAATCCATGTTGAATTCGCGCCCGGCGAGTTCAAACGCCTGGCGCGAGATTTCCTCCATGCCGTCGCTCAGTTCCGCGCTCTGGCGCTTCAGCGGTTCGGGCGCGATCAAAACGCCCTTGCGCTCGATGTCGGCCAGCACCGGCAACAGCGGCATTTCAATGTCGCGATAGACCGAGGCCGGGCCGCTTTCGCGTTCAAGGCGCGGTTGCAGGAAACGGTGCAGGCGCAGGCTCAGGTCGGCGTCGGCGGCGGCGTAGTCGCAGGCGGTCCTGAGCGCGACACGGTTGAACGGCTTTTGCTTGACGCCCTTGCCGGCGATGTCTTCGTAGCGGGTGGCGCGCACGCCGAGATACTTCTCGCAAAGGCCGGCGAGGTCGTGGCGCGCCGCGACCGAGTTATAGACATACGATTCCAGCATGCTGTCGTGGCGGATGCCGTCGAGGTGGATGCCGTGGTTGACGAGCACCTCGCGGTCGTATTTCAGGTTGTGGCCGATTTTGCCGTGCTTGGCGCTTTCCAGGAGCGGGCGCAGTTGGCCGAGCGTCTCCTCGCGCGGCAGTTGCGCGGGCGCGCCTTCGTAGTCGTGCGCGAGCGGCAGGTAGGCGGCCTCGCCCTCCCCGACCGCGAACGACAGGCCGACGATTTCGGCGTGCATGTAGTCAAGGCCGGTGGTTTCGGTGTCGAAGGCGAAGTCATCGGCGGCTTGCAGTTTGTCAAGCCATTCTTGCAGTGTTTCGCGGGTCAGAATCAGCCGGTAGCCGGGGTGCGCGGCGGCGGGTTCGGCGGCGGCGGCGGCGGCGGTGTCCGCAGCGCTGCCGGCGGCGCCATCGCCGTCCGCTGCCGCCGCCGGATGCCCCAGGTTCCTGAGCCATGAAGTGAATCCGAATTCCTCATACAGCGCACGCAGCGCGTCGGTGTCGGGGTCGCGCATTGTCAGCGCGTCCGGCTCGGTGTCAAGTTCCACATCGCGGCGGATGGTCGTCAGTTCCAGGTAGAGCGGCAGCGTCGGCGCCGTCGCGCGCAGCGTTTCCCCCGCCTTGCCCTTGACCTTGTCGGCATTTTCAATCACGCCGTCGAGCGTGCCGTATTCGGCGAGCCACTTCGCCGCGGTTTTCGGGCCGACGCCGCGCACGCCCGGAATGTTGTCGGATGTGTCGCCGGTCAGCGCGAGAAAATCGGCGACCTGGCCGGGGGCGACGCCGAATTTTTTCATCACGGCGGCGGCGTCCACCTTCTCGCCCTTCATCGTGTCCGTCATCGTGATGCGCTCGGCGAGCAGTTGCGTCATGTCCTTGTCGCAGGTCGAGATGACGACGGCGAAGCCGTGCTGCGCGCCCCTGTGCGCGAGCGTGCCGATGACATCGTCGGCCTCGACGCCGCCGACTTGCAGCAGCGGGTAGCCGAACGCCTTGATAACGCGAAACAGCGCATCCACCTGCGCCCTCAAATCCGGCGGCGTCGGCGGGCGGTGCGCCTTGTAGTCGGGGAACATCTCGTGGCGGAAGGTCTTGCCGCGCGCGTCGAATATCACCGCGAAGCGGTCCGGCTTTTCCTGCCGCAGCAGCGAGCGCAGCATGTTGACGACGCCGTACACCGCGCCGGTCGGCTGGCCGGCGGGGCCGGTCAACTCCGGCAGCGCGTTGTACGCGCGGTGCAGATAGGACGAGCCGTCCACCAGAACAAGTTTCTCAGGCATGGCGACAGGATACAGCATCCGGCGAATCCGCGCCGGGGAGCCGCTATAATGCGCGAATCGCGGCGCCCGCGCGCGCGGCGCCTGAAAAGACAATGTCGGTCTATACCCAAATCACCGCCCGGGAACTGGAGCAATTCATGCAGCGCTACCCGTGCGGCGCGCTGGTCTCGCACAAGGGCATCAGCGAGGGCATTGAAAACACCAACTACTTCGTGGACACCGCGCAGGGCAGTTATGTGCTGACGGTGTTTGAATGGCTGGGGCGCGACGAACTGCCGTGGTTTATTGACCTGATGGCGCATGTCGCCGACGCCGGGCTGCCGTGCCCGCACCCGGTCGCCGCGCGCGACGGCGGCTACCTGCAGGAACTCAAAGGCAAGCCCGCGGTGCTGATTACGCGGCTGCGCGGGCGCACCGTGCGCGACCCCGACGCGCGGCATTGCGGCCTGGTCGGCGAGGCGCTGGCGCGGCTGCACGGCGCGATGAAAAACTTCGGGCGCCGGCGCGAGAACGGCAGGGACATCGCCTGGTTCCGCGAACAGGGGCGGCGCCTTGACGAACATCTCGGCGCGCGCGAGCGCGAACTGCTGCGCTCGGAGATAAAGCACCAGGCCGCGTGCGACTTCTCGCCGTTGCCGGGCGGCATCATCCACGCCGACCTGTTCCGCGACAATGTCATGTTCGACGGCCCGCGCCTCAGCGGCCTGATTGACTTCTATTACGCCTGCGAGGGCAGCCTGCTGTACGACCTTGCGGTGACGGTCAACGACTGGTGCCGGCGCGACGGCGGCGCCATCGCCGGCGACCGCTACGAGGCGCTGCTGGCAGGCTACCGCGAACACCGCGCGCTGCAACCGGCGGAGGCGCGCGCGTGGCAGGACGCGCTGCGCCGCGCCGCGCTGCGCTTCTGGCTGTCGCGGCTGCGCGACCGCCGCTTTCCGCGCCGCGGCGAAATCACGCATATAAAAGACCCCGGCGTGTTCCGCGACATCCTGCTCGACTGCCGCGCCGACGGCGCGCCGCTCGCCTGACGCCGCCGTGATCGGGAAAATCAACGAATGCATCGGGCGCGCCGTGTCGTGGCTGGCGCCGGTGATGGTGGCGGTGGCGTTCGCGGTCGTGGTGCTGCGCTACGGCTTTCAGTACGGGCGCGTGGACATGCAGGAAAGCATTCTCTACCTGCACGCCGCCATCGTCGCGCTTTGCATGGGCTACACGCTGGCGCGCGACGACCATGTGCGCGTGGACATCTTCTACAGCCGGATGTCGGAGCGCGCGCGCGCCGTCGTCAATCTCGCCGGCGATGTGCTGTTTCTGCTGCCGACCTGCGCCGCGATTCTTTACAGCAGTTGGGATTACACGGCGATTTCGTGGCGGTTCATGGAGCGCTCGCCGGAGCCTGCCGGGCTGCCGGGGGTGTTTCTGCTGAAGACGCTGATACCGCTGATGGCGGTGCTGCTTATGGTGCAGGCGGCGGCGCGCATCGCGCCGGCGGCGGTGTCTGCGGCCAGGTGCATCGCGCGGCGGCGGAGGTGACCGGTGGCGCTGCTGCTTTTTGTGACGGTGGTCGTCGTCATCATGGCCGGTTACCCGGTCGCTTTCACGCTGGCCGGCGTGTCGCTGCTGTTTGCGCTGGTTGGCGCGGCGCTGGGGCTGTTTGAGCCGGGTTTTCTGAACGCGATTCCAAGCCGCATCTACGGCATCATCACCAACGAGACGCTGATTGCGGTGCCGGTGTTTGTGTTCATGGGCGTCGTCCTGCAGAAAAGCCGCCTCGCCGACGACCTGCTGCTGGCCGGCGCCGACCTGCTGCGGCGAATGTCCGGCGGGCTGGGCATTTCGGTTGTGCTGATTGGCGCGCTGCTGGCCGCGACCACCGGCATTGTCGGCGCCACTGTGACGACGATGGGGCTGCTGTCGCTGCCGGCGATGCTGAAGCGCGGCTACCACCCGGCCATCGCCTGCGGCACCATCTGCACCGCCGGCACATTGGGGCAGATTATTCCGCCTTCGCTGGTGCTGGTGCTGCTCGGCGATGTGCTGTCAAGCGCCTACCAGCAGGCGCAATTGAACCAGGGCATTTTCTCGCCCGACACCGTGTCGGTGGCGGATTTGTTCGCCGGCGCGCTGGTGCCGGGCGTGCTGCTGATTGTGCTCTATTCGGCGTGGCTGTTCGTGGCGGCGCTGTTCAGGCCGCAGTGGATGCCGGCGGCGCCGCGCGCGTCTTCGGCGGCGCGCGACGGCGCCGACTGGATGCGGCTTGCGAAGGCGCTGGCGCCGACCTTGTCGCTGATTATCGTCGTGCTCGGCTCGATACTCGGCGGGCTGGCGACGCCGACCGAGGCGGCGTCGGTCGGCGCCGTCGGCGCGCTGCTGCTGGCCGCCGCCAGGGGCAATTTCCCGCGCGCGCAACTGCGCGACTCGGCGCGCTCGACGGTGCGGATTACCTGCATGGTGTTCATGATACTGATTGGGGCGACCTTCTTCTCGCTGGTGTTTCGCGGCTTCGGCGGCGACGACGCCGTGCACCGGATGCTGACCGGCTTTGACGGCGGGCTGATGACGACGATGATCGTCGTCATGCTGCTGATGTTTCTGCTGGGCTTTGTGCTCGACTTTATCGAGATTACATTCGTCGTCGTGCCGATTGTCGGGCCGGTGCTGCTGGCGATGGGCGCCGACCCGGTGTGGCTCGGCATCATGATCGCGGTCAATTTGCAGACCTCGTTTCTGACGCCGCCGTTCGGGTTTTCGCTGTTCTACCTGCGCGGGGTCGCGCCGCGCTCCATCGAGACGCGGCAGATTTACCGGGGCGTGGCGCCGTTCATCGGCCTGCAACTGCTGGCGCTGCTGGCGCTCGCGCTGTGGCCGGGGCTGGCGACCTGGTTACCGTCGGTGCTGCTTCGCTAACAGCGGCAAAAACGGCAGGAACTGCTCCACATAGGGCGACTCGATGCTCTCGAGTTGCATGAACGCGGCGACGGCGATCGCCGTGTAGATGACGCCGATGGCGGCGCGTATCGTGCGGTGCTTCGTCGTTTCTTCCTTGCAGCCGAAAATGGCCTGCGCCGCAACCAGAACGCCGGCCAGAATGCTGAACACAAAGAACGAGAGCATTCCTATCTGATAGCCGAATACTGTAATCATGTTTTTTCTCCGTCGGGGTGAATGGTCATCCGTCAATTATACCTGATGTCGAAATACGCCTTCTCCGACAGCGCATTCCAGTCGCCGACGGCGTCCAGAAAGCGCCGCCAGGACTCGTGGATGCGCGCCGCCAGCGGGTTGGCGGCGGCGACCTCGGCGACGACCCCGGCGGACAGTTCGCGGAAGCGCGCCAGCACATCGTCGGGAAAGCGGCGCACGCTGACGCCGTGCTCGTCCACCAGCGTTTTCAGCGCGCCGAAGTTGCGCGCCGTGTAGTCCGCCAGCATGTCCTGGTTGGCGGACTCGCCCGCGCGCAGCACGATGGCGCGCAGGTCTTTCGGCAGTTCCTCGAACGCGGCGCGGTTGATGAAGCACTCAAGCGTCGTGCCCGGCTCGTGCCATCCGGGGTAGTAGTAATACTTCGCGGCCTTGTGCAGGCCGAACGCGAGGTCGTTGTAGGGGTTGGTCCACTCGGTGGCGTCTATCGCGCCGGTTTGCATCGCCGTGAACAACTCGCCGCCCGGCAGCGCGACGGCGACGCCGCCGGCGCGTTCCAGCACCTTGCCGCCGAGGCCCGGTATTCGCATTTTCAGCCCCCGCAGGTCGGCGATGCTGTTGATCTCGCGGTTGAACCAACCGCCCATCTGCAGGCCGGTGTTGCCGACCGGCATCGGCACCAGGCCGAACGGCTGATACGCCTCGCGCCACAATTCAAGGCCGCCGCCCTTGTAAAGCCAGGCGTTCATCTCGGCGGCGTTCATGCCGAACGGCACCGTCGAGAAAAAGTTGAACGCCGGGTTCTTGCCCTGCCAGTAATAGGCGCTGGCGTGCCCCATCTGCGCGACACCGCCGCGCACCGCGTCAAACGCCTCGAACGCCGGCACCAGTTCGCCGGCGCCATAAACCTTGACGGTGATCCTGCCGCCGGACATTTCGGTAATCAGGCGCGCCAGGTGCTCGGCGCCGACACCAAGACCGGGAAAGTTCTTCGGCCACGCCGTGACCATTTTCCAGTGGCGGATTTCGGTTGTGGTGTTGGCGGGCGCGGCCTGCTGTTGCTCACGGCCACAGGCCGCCAGCGTTCCGGTCAGCAGAGCGCCGGCGGCGGTGCGTTTGACAAATTGTCTTCGTTTCATGGGGGTTCCTGGTAGTGATGTGAGACGGGAATTATAAGGGTGATTTTCGATGCCGCGAATCAACGGCACCGAACCAGCAAACGCCCGCGGGTTTTGCCGGCGAGGATTTGTTGGAAGGCGGCGGGGAGGTCGTTCAGGGTGATGGTGTCGGCGAGGATGTGGTCGAGGCATTGGGGCAACAGGTCGGTGGCGAGGCGGGTCCAG
>JAPPQC010000047.1 GCA_028817225.1 Gammaproteobacteria bacterium
AAACTCAGGCGGCAAACAACAACGCAGCCGCCTGCCTCTTGCAATCAATGGACGCACCAGGGCGCAGTTTTCTGTCCCTACAGGGAAAGCAGGAGGCAAAGGCTCTTGCTCTCAGCATCCGGAGCAGTTGTGCAAAGTAAGGGGAATCGGGAGACAGTTCACCCGGCAGCTATATCAATGTGGTTGAGTCTCCAGACGCAACCCTTCAGGATGAAACTCAATGGCTTCCTTGATGTTGCGCTCAACCTCGTCTTTCGTCTCTCCGGTCGCGATGCACCCCGGCACATCCGGCGAATAAGCCGAATAACCGGTTTTTGTTTTCTCAACGGCAATCTGATATTTCATTTCAGTTTCTGTTTGTGAGCTGGCAACCTGAACGTGTCCCGCAGCTCCTTGGCAGGACCCCCACGAGCCAATTGCGATGTATTCAAAAAGCCCTCAACCACAAGCCTTTGAGTCTTTCTAGTGCCTTGTATATTCAGAAGTTCTGAATTCTTTTCAAAGGCTTTACCAATTAATATTGACTCCAATGCCTGGATAAATGGCCGTTGACCTGTCGTAGGCTTGCGGAAATCATTTTTTTTCTCCGTAACTTGCGCCAAAAAAATAAGTTGCGGACGACCACGTTGTCTGTTAGAAAAAACCTTATTGTATTTGTTCATTTTGTCAGCTGAAAAACATTCAGTCTTAAATGCTTGCTTCTCTGCTTTTCCAACATACCAAGGCTTGGAACCTCCACCGGCAGCCACACGGAATACATAGCATCCGCACGCACCCGACAAACCTGGCACCTCATCTTCAATTTCTTTCCAGAACTGGGCTTTGGACTCCTTGCCAATCCAGCCGGAAGAATCCCGGCCTAAGTCATAAGGGCCATATACTGCAAATCTCATTTATTCATCCTCCTTTTGGGTTAATGAGTTCAGTTTGAAAAATAATCATACCCTACTTCCCCGTCAACGCCAGAAAAGCTTTCTCATCCAGCACTTCAACATCCAGCCTCTCGGCCTTTTCAAGTTTGCTGCCCGGATTTTTCCCGGTAATCAGCGCCGTGGTTTTGGATGTGACTGCCGAAGTTACTTTCGCGCCCGCCAGTTCAAGGCGGCGTTTTGCCTCGCTGCGCGGGATGGACAGGGTGCCGGTGATGACATATACCTTGCCTTCAAGCGGGCCAGGCCCGGTTACTTTGGCCTTTTGCACGCGCACGCCGTTGGATTGCAGTTGCCTGATGACCTTGCGGTTTCTGTCGTCATCAAAACACTCGCGCAAACGCCGGGCGGCGACTTCGCCGACATCGCGGATGTCCGTCAGCGCGGCCTCGTCCGCCTGCATCAAATGCTCCAGTTCTCCGAAATGGCGTGCGAGCGCCCTGGCCATCGCCTCGCCGACTTCGCGGATGCCGAGTGCGTAGATGAAACGCTCCAGGCTGATGTCGCGGCTTTTGTCTATCGCGGCCACCAGGTTTTGCGCGCTCTTCTCGCCCATTCTGTCCAGTTCCGCCAGCGTCTTCGCGTCCAGCGCGTAAATGTCGGACACATCCTTGATATGCCCTTTCTCCACCAACTGCTCCACCAGTTTCTCGCCCAAACCTTCAATGTCCGCCGCAAGGCGCGACGCGAAATGCCGGATGGCTTCCTTGCGCTGCGCCGGGCAACTCAGACTCTCAATGCAGCGCGCCGCGACCTCGTCCTCGCCGCGCACGACCTTGCCGCCGCAAACCGGGCACCGCTTCGGCGCCTTGACCTTGCGCGCCCGCTTCGGCCTCTTGTCCGCGACCACCCGCACCACCTGCGGAATCACATCACCGGCGCGGCGCACGACAACGGTGTCGCCAATCCGCACATCCTTGCGCTCCACCTCGTCCATGTTGTGCAAACTCGTGTTGCTGACGGTGACGCCGCCGACCGCCACCGGCTCAAGCCTCGCCACCGGCGTCAGCGCGCCGGTGCGCCCGACCTGAAACTCGACGGCCCTGACCACCGTCTCGCGCTCCTCGGCGGGAAACTTGCAGGCGATGCTCCAGCGCGGCGAACGCGAGCGCACGCCCAATGTCTGCTGGTCGGCAATCCGGTTGACCTTGTACACAACGCCGTCTATCTCGTAGTCGAGTTCGCCGCGCAATTCCATCATGCGTTGGTAAAAAGCGACGCACTCGCCCAGGCCGCGCGCGACGCCGGCGTGCCCGCAGACGGGCAGCCCCCACGCCCTGAGCCGTTCCAGCACTTCGGTGTGCAGCGACGGCGGCGGCGCGCCGGCGTCCGGCCCGGCGCCGTAGCAGAAAAACTGAAGCGGCCTTGCGGCGGTGACGGCGGGGTCGAGTTGGCGCAGACTGCCGGACGCCGCGTTGCGCGGGTTGACAAAGGTTTTCCCGCCGCGCTTTTCGGCGCCGGCGTTGAACCGCGCAAACCCCTTTCTGCTCATGTACACCTCGCCGCGCACCTCAAGCCGCGGCGGCGGTTTGCCAGCCTTGTGCAGGCGCAGCGGCACCGAGCGTATCGTGCGCACATTGGCGGTGATGTCCTCGCCGGTGAGGCCGTCGCCGCGGGTCGCGGCTCGCACCAGTTCAAGCGATTCATACAGCAGGCTGACGGCGACGCCGTCTATCTTCGGTTCGGCACTGTATTCCACCGCGTCCTGTTCCAGACTCTCGCGCATGCGCTTGTCAAAGGCCTCCAGTTCGGCGCGGTCCAGCGCGTTTTCAAGCGACAGCATCGGCGCCGCGTGTGAAACCGGCGCGAAATGGCTTTGCGGCGCCGCGCCGACGCGCTGCGTCGGCGAGGAAGGCGTGACAAGCCGCGGGTGGCGGCGCTCGATGTCCTCCAGTTCGCGGAACAAACGGTCGTATTCCGCGTCGGCAATCGCCGGATCGCTCAGGACATAATAGCGGTGGTTGTGTTCTTCTATCCGGCGGCGAAGTTGTTCGGCGCGCCTGGCCGGCGGGACGGCCACCGCCGTCAGCCCCGCCCGGTCTGCGGCCTGTCGTGCGCCCCGCACAGCGCCCGCATATCGGCCAGAGCCTCTTCGGTCAGCGGCTGGCGGCGCGCGTCGAGCATCTCGCCACCGAGCGACTCCGCCAGGCGCCGGGCGCAGTTCAGCATCGTCTCAAACGCCTCCGGCGCCGGGCAATGCACCGGCAGTTGCATGAACAGACTCAGGCCGCGCAGCCGCGCCTCGCCGAGGCGTTGCCAATCAAAGACGCCCGGCTTGAACATGTCGGCGACATGAAACAGCGCCTGTTCCGATTCGGGAGAAAAATACTGAAAGATTTTTTTGTCGGTCTGCTTCAGCCCGGCGCTCTCTGCGGCGCGCGCAACGGCCTCTCCCGGCCATGGGCCGCCTTCGGCGGCGCGGATATGCAGAATCAGAATCTCCCGCGCTTTTTCCGGCGCCGCGCCGTCGCGACGGCCTGCGGCGGTGTCATCGCCGGCGTCGCCGCCATCACCGGGCGCCTCGCCATCACCCGGCTCAAACTCAATCGGCGGCAGGTCGGACGCATCCACCATCTCCTCGGTGCTGGAAATCACCGGCTCGTCGCCGCGCACATCCAGCACATCGCGCTGCGCGCCGCGCCGCCCGAAACTGGCCTCGTCGCGCAAATGGCGCTGGTAGCGCGTGTAGCCGTACACGCCGGCGACAATCAGCACGCCAATCAGCAGCAATATCCAGCGCAACTCGCTCATCACCCGCTCCCGATGTCAGCCCGCCATCTGCGCGGCTTCCTCGATATTGACCGAGACCAGCCGCGACACCCCCGGCTCGCCCATCGTGACGCCGACCAGGCAGGCCATGTTCTCCATCGTCAGGCGGTTGTGGGTGATGACGATGAACTGCACACGGTCTTTCATGTCTTTCAGCAATTCGCAAAAGCGCAGCACATTGGTCTCGTCCAGCGGCGCGTCCACCTCGTCCAGCACGCAGAACGGCGCCGGCCTGAGCTCGAAAATCGAGAACACGACGGCCATCGCCGCCAGCGCCTTCTCGCCGCCCGACAACAGGTTGATTGAGGACAGCCGCTTGCCCGGCGGGCGCACCATGATCGAGACGCCGCCCTTGAGCCAGTCGTTTTCATTCAGTTGCAGGTAGGCCTGGCCGCCGCCGAACAGCCGCGAGAACACATCCTCCAGCCGGTTGTTGATGTTCTCGAAAGTGCTCTTGAATTTCTCGCGGCTGACGCGGTCTATCCGCGCGATGGCCGCGTCCAGCGTCTCCAGCGCCGTCGTCAAATCCTCGCACTGCGAATCAAGGTATTCCTTGCGCTCGCTTTCCTCCCTGTATTCCTCGGCGGCGGCCAGGTTGATGGCGCCGAGGCGGTGAATGCGCCGCTCCACCGCCTCCAGTTCCTCGCGGCAACTTTCCAGCGTCGCCGCCGGGTCGAGTTCGCTTTCAATCTGCTCGCGCGTCCAGCGGCACTCGCCGATTTTCTTCTGCCAGTCCTCGCAGCGGATGCGGCTGGCCTGCTCCTCCATGCGCGCCTGCTCATGGCGCTGTTGCAGCGCCTCGCGCGCCGCCTCCAGTTCCTTGTGGCGGTTTTCCAGTTCGCGGATTTTCGCCTGCACCGCCTCCAGTTCCTCATTGCCGGCCCGCACCGCCTGCTCGCAAAGCGCGCGCTCGTTGACCAGGCCCTGCAGTTCGTCCTGCCGCTCCTGAATCGGATGCTGCGAATCGGCGGCGACGCGCTTCATTGATGCGGCGCGCTGTTCCAGCTCGGCGTATTGCTGGCGCGTCTGGGCGATGTTCTCGACGACGCCTTCCAGCCCCGCCGCTAGCGACTGCCGCCCGACTTCCAGTTCGTGCAGTCGCTGCCGGGCGTCGTGCAGCCCGGCGCGGGCATCGGCCACCTGTTGTTCGCCGTCGGCGCGGCGGCGCTGCAAATCGGCCCGGCCCGAATCGTAGTCCGAGGTGGAAGCCAGCGCCTCCTCGTGCGCTTTCAGCAGTTCGCGGCGCTGTGTCTGCGCCGCCTCGCGCCGCTGCGACAGCCGCTGTTCCTGCTGCTCCAGTTCCGCCAGCAACTCCTGGCCATGGCGGAGTTTCGCCTTGCGCCGGTGCAAGTCGCCGCCGGCGTCGGTCGCGCGCTCCAGCAGGCCGGCGCGCCTGCCCTGCACTTCCTCCAGTTGCGTCTCGTCCTGCGCCAGTTTGCGGCGCACCGAATCCAGTTCCTGCCGCAATTCCGCCGCCTTGCGTCCGGCGACTTCAATGTCCGCCGTCAGTTGCTCCATCGTCTTGCGCCGCACCAGCACGCCGCCCTGTTCGTCGGCGTCCTTTCGCAACTGCATCCAGTGGCGCCCGACCCAGACGCCGTCGCGGGTGATGAACGATTCGTGGTCGGCCAGTTGCGAACGCCGCGCCAGCGCCTGCGCCAGGTCGTCCGCCGGATACACGCAGCGCAGCAGCGCCAGCACGCCGGCGTCGGCGCGCACCTGGTCGGCCAGCGACGGCTTGTCCGCCCGGTTCTCTTGCGAGCCGCGCTCGAACATCACCAGGCGCCCGGAATCAATCTGTCCGGCGTGGCCCGCGTGATCGTCGAGCGAGGCGACCTCGACGCCTTCCAGAAAAGCCTCCAGCACCAGTTCAACCGCCGACTCCCAGCCGTCGTTGACCTCGATTTTGGCGACCATCTGCGCCGCATCGTCCAGGCCGTGGCGCTGACGCCATTCGGTGAACGCCTGCCGGTCGCGCCCGAGGCCCGCCTGTTGCAGCGCCTCCAGCGACGCCAGCCGCCCGCGCATGTCCTGCAACCCGACCTGCTCCTCGTGCAGCAGCCCCTGCTGTTGATGCAGTTGGTCGCGCACGGCGGCGACCGCCGCCGCCAGCCGGTCGTATTCGCGCCCGCAGTCCGCCGCTTCGCGCTCGCGCCGCGCCTGCAATTGCGCCGACTCCGAACATTGCGCCTCCAGCGCCGGCAAATCCAGCGCCGCGCGGCGCCCGGCCACTTCGTGCGCGGCGTGCGCGATGTCTTCCAGTTCCCTGTCGCAGTATTCCAGTTTGACCCTGCCGACCTCCGCCGCCTCCAGCGACTGCCTGCCGTCGCTGTGGTGGCGTTCCCATTCGCGCCCGGCCTGCGCCAGTTGCTGCTCCGCCTGTTGCAGCGCCGCCTCCAGCCGCGCGACCTCGTCGCGCGCGGCGGCGGCGGCGGACTGCGATTCGTCCAGCCGCGCGTTGTCGGCGGCGAGGCGCGACTCCTGCTCGCCGATGCGGTCGCGGCATTTGTCCATCGCAAGGGCAACCGCCGACTCCTCCCGGCGGATTTGCTCGGCGTTCTTGCGGCGGTGGGCGATGTCCTGCTCGATGCCGGAGATGTCGGCGTTCAGCCGGTAGAATTTCTCGCGCGCGTCGTTCAGCGCCTGATTCTGCCCGTCGTGCGCGGCGCGCTGTTCGCCGGTGCGGGCCTCGACGCCGCGCAGGTCGGCCTGGTTGGCGTCGAGTTCAAGGCGCAGGCCGGAGACGCGCCGGTCGCAGGCGGCGCGCTCGCTGTCGTGGCGCCTGAATTCCAGCAGCGCGACGCGGGCCTCGAGTTGTTCCTTCAGGCGCTTCAGTTCGCTGAACCTCTCGGCGCCGCGCGCCTGGCGCTTCAGTTTCTCGACCTGCTTTGCGACTTCCTCGCGGTGGTCGAGCACCCGGTCGAGGTTGTCGCGCGTGTGGCGCATCCGCACTTCGGTGTCGCGCTTGCGCTCGTGATACTTCGAGATGCCGGCGGCCTCTTCCAGATACAGGCGCATCTCCTCCGGGCGCGCCTCGATGATGCGCGCGATCATGCCCTGCTGGACGAGGGCGTAACTCTGCCCGCCGAGGCCGGTGCCGAAAAACAGGTCCGACACATCGCGGCGGCGGCAGCGCGTGTTGTTGATGAAGTATTTCGATTCCTGGCTGCGGTCGGCGATGCGCTTGACCGAGATTTCGCCGTAGGCCGCGTACTGGCCGCCGAAGGAGCCGTCGGCATTGTCGAAAATCAACTCGACCGACGCCTGCCCGACCGGCTTGCGCGAGCGGGTGCCGCTGAAAATGACATCCTGCAGGTTGGCGGCGCGGATGTTTCTCGCGGTGTGCCCCATGACCCAGCGAACCGCGTCCACGATGTTGGACTTGCCGCAGCCGTTGGGGCCGACGACGCCGGTCATGTCCCCGGCAATCTCGATCGCGGTGGGGTCGGCGAAAGACTTGAATCCGGTGAGTTTGATCTTTGTGAGTTTCATCGCCCGGGCGGCATTGGAATTGCTCCGGAACTTCCGCTAAAATCGGCGCTCGCATCCACTCGCACCCGCGGGGAGAAGTGTTACTTTGTCCGGCCCCATCAGCAAAAATCTGGAAACCTTCGGCAATCCTCGGCCTGGGCGGGATTATACCATCCAAATCGGGATTCCGGAGTTCACCTGCCTGTGCCCGCTGACCGGCCAGCCCGACTTCGCGCACCTGTCCCTCGTCTATGTGCCCGACCGCCTGTGCGTCGAACTGAAAAGTCTGAGAAACTACATCTGGGGCTTTCGCGACCGCGGCGCCTTCCACGAGGCCGTCAGCAACGAGATAGTGGATGACCTGTGCACGCTGCTGAACCCGCGCTTCATCCGCCTGACGGCGCAATTCCGCATGCGCGGCGGCATCTCGACCCGCGTCGTCGTCGAACACCGGATGGACAACTGGAACGGCAGCGTCGCCGACGCCGGCGCCGACCAGTCAGCGCGGGCCGAACAACTCTAAGCCGATGCGGGCAAGGCGGCACTTCGCCAGCGCCGCGCCCTCGCCCTGGAACGGGTGGTTGAACTCGCCTCTCGCGCCGGGGCAGCGCCTCGCCGAATACCCGAAACGCCTGCCGCCGCAGCGCCCGACCGCGTCCCACAACGGCTGCGTGCGCGCCAGCGGCACCACATAATCGCCCGGCGAGCGCAGAAAGGCGACATTGCGGCACGGGCCGGAGTTGTCCAGCCGCCGCCCGGGGCTGTATTCATCGTCGCAGTTGTAGAGGCCGAAATTGACCGTGCCGGGCGACGAGTCAATGACGATGCTGCGGTATGGGGCGCGCGCCGCCGCGCCGTCGAGCGCGTTCATCAGCACGATGCCGCCGAACGAAAAGCCGTAGAGATGCGCGTCGGCGCCCTCGTATTGCCGCCGCAGATGGTTCAGGATGTCTTTGTAGTCCTCGATGATCGCGTGCAGAAACGGGTTGCCCTCCGAGCCGGCGTAGCCCCTGAAGTCGTACACATGAAACCGGATGCCCGGGTGGGCGGCGGCCAGCGGCAGGAAGGTCTCGACGACATCACGCGCCGTCCAGGCGTTGCCCTGCGCGATCAGCGCGTAGCCCGACGGCGCCGCGCCGCGCGCGGCGAACAGGCAGCCGGACAGGTTGGCGCCGTCGCCGGCGCGGAGCCGGACGGCGCGTGCGCGCACCTCGCCGCTGCCCGGCCCGCACCGCGTGCGCGCGGCGCCGGCGGCCCGCATCCAGCCGCGGAACACCGATTCCTCGTCCATGAAAAGCCCGAAAGGAAAGCGCGCCGTGCACACCGAAATCTCGCGCGGCGACGCTTCGCGCGCGGCGGCGACTTCGCCCTGCGCCGCCGGCAGCAGCGCGCCCAGCACAAAAACCAGTCCCGCCGACATCGTCCAACCGCAGTTCGCCGCGCGTGGTGTATAGTACGGCCCGCTTCGCCCCGGTGGCACAACTGGATAGCGCGTCCCCCTCCTAAGGGGAAGGTTGCAGGTTCGAGTCCTGCCCGGGGCGCCAGCCCGAAGTGTCCGCGTTCAGGCCTGAAGCGAGCGCTTCTCCGAACGCCGCCGCAGCAGTTCGGCGGTGACAATCAGCAGCACCGAGAACAGAATCAGCAGCGTCGCCACGGCCAGTATCGTCGGGCTGATTTGCTCGTTGAGGCCGGCCCACATCTGGCGCGGTATCGTGCGCTGCTCAAAACCCGCCAGAAACAGCACGACCACCACCTCGTCGAACGAGGTCGCGAACGCGAACAGCGCGCCGGCGA
Source organism: Gammaproteobacteria bacterium (assembly GCA_028817225.1). Lineage (NCBI taxonomy): Bacteria > Pseudomonadati > Pseudomonadota > Gammaproteobacteria > Gammaproteobacteria bacterium. The sequence continues at coordinate 8,964 of JAPPQC010000047.1, forward strand.
AAATGCCCGGCGCGATTTGCGGCGCCGTCACCTTGAAGAAGGCGCGCGCCGGCGGCGCGCCGAGGCTGGCCGCCGCGCGCGGCAGCGCCGGGTTCAGGCGCGACAGCGCGGCGCTGACGGTGATGACGACAAACGGCGAACCCAGCACCGTGTGCGCCAGCACCAAGCCGGTCAGCGTCTGCCCGAGGTTGATCTTTGAATAGAAAAAGAACATGCCGACGGCGGAGATGATGATCGGCACGACAATCGGCGAGATCAGCACGCCCAGAATCAGCGTCTTGCCGGGGAAACGCGGGCGGTCGAGGCCGACCGCCGCCGCGGTGCCGAGCACCACCGACAGCAGCGTCGCGAAAAAGGCGACGATGAAACTGTTCTTCACCGACAGCAGCCACTGCGGGTTGTCGGCGATGTCGCGGTACCAGCGCAGCGAGAAACCCTCCGGTTGCAGCGTCAGCATCTCGCGGGTGAAGGTGAAATACGGCTCGGCGTTGAACGACAGCGGGATGATGACCACCAGCGGCAGCATCAGGAAGGCGAACACCAGCCCGCAGACGACGCGGAACATCCAATGCCCGGCGGCGGAACCGGCCCTTGCGTGCGCCGCCATCACGACACCCGCATCTTCTCGATGCCGACCAGTTTGTGGTACACCCAGTAAATCAGCAGCACCGCGGCCAGCAGAATCACGCCGAGCGCCGACGCGAAGCCCCAGTTCAGCGACACCTTGATATGGTAGAAGATGAAGTTGCTGATCAACTGCCCGCTCTGCCCGCCGACCAGCGCCGGCGTGATGTAATAGCCGACCGCCAGCATGAACACCAGCAGACTGCCGGCGCCGACGCCGACCAGCGTCTGCGGCAGATAGACCCGCGCAAAGGCCGTCAGCGGCGTCGCCCCGAGCGACACGGCGACGCTCGTCAGCGAACGCGGAATGCCCCGCATCACGCTGTACAGCGGCAGCACCATGAACGGCAGCAGCACATAGGTCATCGCGACCACCGTGCCGGTCAGGTTGAACACCATCTGAATGCGCTCGTCGTCGCCAATCAGGCCGAGCCACACCAGCGTGCTGTTGATGACGCCGCTCGATTGCAGCAGCGTAATCCAGCTGGTCGTCCTGACCAGCAGCGATGTCCAGAACGGCAGCAGCACCATGATCATCAGCCAGTTGCTGATGCGCGGCGGCAGCCCCGCCATCAGGTGGGCGATCGGAAACCCCAGCAGCAGGCAGAACAGCGTCACCGCGAGGCTGACCCACAGCGTGCGCAGGAAAATCCTCAGATAGATGCGCTTGCCTTCCGGCTGGCGCGCGACGCCGCCGTCGTCGTCGCGGTGCAGGTCGAGCGCCGCCAGGTAGTTGGCCGATGTGTAGCGGCCCGAAGCCGCCTTGATGGTCGCCCAGGTCTGCTGACGGCCCCAGCGCGGGTCGAGTTCAACCAGCCATTCGCGCCAGCGCCCGGCGCCGTCCGGCGGCCCGGCGCCGGCGGCGAGGCGCCGCCCGGCCTTGTTGAACAAACTCCGCATGCCGCTCATCCGGTAATTGAGATGGTTGGCGACCCGGCCTATCGTGTGTTCCCTGCGCGCCTGTCCGAGTTCGGCGGCGAAAACCGCGAGCATGTCGTCGTCGGGCAGGCCGGCGCCGTCCCACTGCGCGAACGCCGCCGCGGTCTTCGGCATCCAGGTCTGAAGCGCCGAATCATCCACGCTGCGAAACAAAATGCCGCCAATCGGCATCAGGTAGGTGATGGCCAGAAAAAGCAGCAGCGGCGCGACCAGCAGAAAGGCGCGCGAGCGGTGCAGGCCGGCGGCGACGCCGCGCACCAGGTGCTGGCGGCGATCCTCATCTTCAATCTTCTGTTCTTCGGGCACGCCGATGGCGCGCACGACGGCAAAAGCGGCGTCCAGCCCGGCGATTTTTCCGGCGTCAAAGACCGGTTTGCCGTCGCCGTTCATGCCGCGCGCTGTCGCGTGTGCGCCGGCGCGCCCGCCGCGCGCCGCGGCGTTCGCCGATGGCGCCGCCGCAGGCCCGTCATTCGCCCTTCCCGGCTTCGGCGCGCGGCGGCGGCGGCGCGGGGAACACGCGGCAGTCCTCCGGGTGCCAGCCCACCTTGACCGACTGGCCGGTCTCGATGTCGCGCTTGCCGCGGTCGTTCGGGTATTTGGCGACCAGTTCGCCGCCGCCGCCAAGTTCAATGACGGCGCGCATGTAATCACCGAGATAGACGAGGTCGCTGATGCGCCCGTCGAGCGCGTTGGCGCAATCGCCATCCGGGTTGATCAGCACCCTCTCCGGGCGCACCGCCAGCAACACGGCGCCGCCGTCGCCGGCGGCGACGCCGACCGGCGTTCCGCGCAGGCGCCCGCCGCCGTCGGCCTCGACCGCGCAGGTGTCGCCGTCGAGTTCCAGCAGCGCGCCTTGCAGCAGGTTGTTCTCGCCGATGAAGCCGGCGGTGAACGCATTGGACGGATGTTCATAAATCGAGTCGGGCGCGTCAATCTGCTGGATTCGGCCCTCGTTGAACACCGCCACCCTGCTCGACAGCGTCAGCGCCTCGCCCTGGTCGTGCGTCACATATATCATCGTCAGGCCGAGTTGCTCGTGCAGGCGCTTGATCTCGTACTGCATCCGCTCGCGCAGTTGCTTGTCGAGCGCGCCCAGCGGCTCGTCCATCAGCACCAGCGTCGGATGAAAAATCAGCGCGCGCGCAAGCGCCACCCGCTGCTGCTGCCCGCCCGACAGCTGCGCCGGAAAGCGCCCGCCCAGCCCGGACAGATGCACCATCTCCAGCGCCTCGTCCACGCGCGCGCGGATTTCGGCCTTGTCCATGCCGCGCACCTGCAGCGGAAACGCCAGGTTGCCGGCCACCGTCATGTGCGGAAACAGCGCGTAATTCTGGAACACCAGGCCGAGGCCGCGCTTGTGCGGCGGGATGTCATTGACGCGCTCGCCGCGTATCAGGATTTCGCCGCTGGTGACCTCCTCAAAGCCCGCCAGCATCATCAAACAGGTCGTCTTGCCCGAACCCGACGGCCCCAGCATCGTCAGAAACTCGCCCTCGTACACATCAAGGTTGAGGTTGTCCACGACCCACGACTGCCGGTCGTAGTTCTTCGAGACCTTGCGGAAACTGACGCAGACCGGCGCCATTCAGCCAGCCATCCGGACGATGTTCACGGCAGCCGCCCGACGACATTGCCGGCGCGGTCGTAGGCCTCGATGCCGCGCGCGCCGACACGCAGTTGCTCGACCACATCGGCGCCGTCGCGGACGCCGACGACGAGCGCGCCGGCGCCGACGCGGACGCGGTTGCCGGCGCCGTCGCGCAGCACCAGCCGGGCGCCGCCGTCGTCGGTCACATCGAGGCGCGCGCGCGCGTCGCCGGATTCGTTGACCAGCACCAGTTCCCTGGTCTTGACGCTGTCCTCGATCTTCGCCTGCCGCCCCGGGCGCAATTCCGGCGGCATCAGCGACTCGTAGAGAAAGAAGGCGACGACGACAATCACCGCCATCCTCATGTTGCGAAGGTGGCGTTCGAGCGCCGTCACGCGGTTGTGGATTTCATCGTTTGACATCGGCAGACTCCGGTGTGGTTGGTGTGGCCAGGCCGCGTGCGGCGCCGGTTTTCATCGCCGGCGCCGGCGCGGCGTGCGTCAGCGCGCGAGCCAGGTGCTGAAGCGTTCGGTCATTTCGTCGCCGTAGTCGGCCCACCACTCAAAGTCGCTTTCCAGCACATGGCGGAAATGTTCCGGCGTGGTCGGCATGTGCGGCGCCATGTCGGCGCCGGTCTCGGCGTGGGTCGAGATCATCGCCATCGCCGAATGCCGCGCCGGGCCGTAGGAAATGTAGCGCGCCTGGTCGGCGAGGCGCTGCGTGTCGCTCGCGAACCTGACAAATTCAAGCGCCTGTTTGTAGCGCGGCGTGCCCTTGACGATGGTGTAGAAGTTCTTGGTCCAGACTTGCCTGTCCCACACGATTTTGAACGGCTTTTTCTCCTTGTTCCAGGCGTTGAAAATGCGCCCGTTGTACGAGGTCGCCATCACCACCTCGCCGTCGGCCAGCATCAGCGGCGGCTGCGAACCGGCTGTCCACCAGACCACATGCTCCTTGATGGTGTCCAGTTTGGCGAACACGCGCCGCAGCCCCTCGTCGGTCGCCAGCGTCTGATACACCTTGTCAACCGGCACGCCGTCGGCCATCAGCGCGAACTCGAGGGTCGAGCGCGGCGACCTTCTGAGGGCGCGCTTGCCGGGGAATTTTTCCAGGTCGAAGAAATCCTCCAGGCTGGCGGGCTTGTCGCCGGGGAAGCGGCTTTCGTCGTAGGCGAAAACCGTGGACCAGACAATCAGCGGAATGCCGCATTCCGATTGCAGCGTCTCGGGCAGAAAATCCTTCTCGGCGGGGGTGCCGTCGGGCGCCGGCGGAAACGACGCGATGTCCACCGGCTCCAACAGGCCCTCGTCGCAGCCGCGCACCACACGCGCCAGCGGCATGTCCACGACATCCCAGGTGATGTTGCCCGACTGCACCTGCACCTGAATCTCGGCCAGCCCGCCGTTGTAGTCCTCGGCGTGGATGCGGATGCCGGTCTTCGCCGTGAACGGCTCGTGGTATGCCTTGATCTGGCTGTAACTGTAGGCGCCGCCGTACGACACGACCGTCAGCGCGTCCTGCGCCGCGACCGGCGCCGCAAACAGCGCCGCGGCCAGCGCGGCAGTTGGCGCAGCAAGCGGGCGCCTGCGCCGCAAACACGCGGCGCGCCCGAGGCCACCCCGCCCCGCCCGGTCTCTTGTCCCGATTCCGAACCGTTTATCCGATTTCAACATCTCGTTTTCTCCTGTTGTCATTCATCCCGTTGACGGCGAACCCTCGCCGCCGCCCGCTTTCCACAACGGCGCGGGCAACCGCCGAAACAAGCGAGTGGCCCGACGCGCCCGCTCCGGCATAGTATAACCTCGGGCAGCCGCATCCGTGCATAACTCCAAGGCTTTCATTATAATGGCAAAGCAACATGTCCGAAATGAACAACCTGAACAACCCGCCGCGACAATCCTTCACCTGGGCATTGATTGGCCAGGCTTGCGCGGCGATATCCATACCGCCCAAAGGCTGGGGCGCAGTGGAAACCATACTATGGGACTACAAAACCTGGCTTGAAAAACTCGGGCACAAGGTGGTCATCATCAATACGCACGACCGGGGCGAAATTATTGACACAATCAACCGGCATCAACCCGATGTCGTGCATTTGCATCAACACGATTTGGCCGATGTTCTGAACAAAATCCGCGTTCCGGTGAAAATCTTCACCAGTCATTCCGGGTACAGGATATACAAACTGGGCGCCTTTCTGTCTCTGCACAAATATCTCGTTCAATATCCGGGAGACGGCCTGATTGTTTTTGCCCTGTCTCCGGCCCAGAGAAAGACGTTTCTTGAACTCGGATGCAACCCCTCCGAAGTTTTTGTTACACCAAACGGCGCCGATCACCGCAGATTCAACTTCCGCGAAACGCCGCTGCACAAAAACCGCAGCATCTATCTGGGAAGCATTGACCACAACAAAAGACAGCACCTCTACCAGGCGATTGATTCCGTTGATTTTGTCGGGCCTCACGACAACAAAAAATTCGACAAAACGCGTGAAAACTATCTGGGAGAGTGGGGGCGCGCCACCCTCTACGAGCATTTGTCGGATTACGCCAACCTGGTCATCCTGAGCAAAGTCGAAGTGGGCGCCCCGCTCGTCGTCCTGGAGGCGCTGGTCTGCGGGCTGGGCGTGGTCGTCAGCACCGCCGCATCGGGCAATCTAGACACGAAACTGCCGTGGATTACCGTCATCCCGGACGAAAAGATAACCGATGTCGCCTTCGTCGAGGCCGAGATTGCGCGCAACCGTGAAATATCGCTGCGCCACCGCGAACAGATACGCGAATACGGCATCGGGAATTTCTCCCAGGAGAAACTGGTGCCCCGCTACGCGGATTTGTGCCTGAAACTGCACGCCGAAAGAACCGCGCGGCAGATTCCCTCCGACCGCAAGACGGCCACTCACCGCAGGCTGCGGTATTTACTGCCGGCCTTGCCGTCTCTCCTTTTTGTTTATGTTCCTTACCACCTGATTTTCAGATCGCTTCCCTACAGAATCCGCTGTTTATTCCGGTGACAAGCCGTGCCTGAAACGCAAAGCGAAATTTCAAGAAAGCGCCCGTCGGTCGCGGTGCGCGTCGGCGGGGTCGTGCTCGGCGGCGGGCATCCGGTCGCGGTGCAGTCCATGACCAGCACCGACACCGCCGATGTGGAAAAAACCGCCGCGCAAATCGCTGAACTGGCCGCGGCCGGCTCGGAACTGGTACGAATCACGGTCAACAACGACGCGGCGGCGCGCGCGGTGCCGCGGATTGCCGAGCGTCTCGCGGCGAAGAATGTCGCGGCGCCGCTGGTCGGCGACTTCCACTTCAACGGCCACAAACTGCTGCGCCAGCACCCCGAATGCGCCGAACACCTCGACAAACTTCGCATCAACCCGGGCAATGTCGGGCGCGGCGCGCGCCGCGACCCGCAATTCGCGCAGATGATTGAAAGCGCCTGCCGCTTCGGCAAGCCGGTGCGCATCGGCGTCAACTGGGGCAGCCTCGACCAGGACCTGCTGAAACGCAGACTCGACGACAACGCGGCGCTGCCGCAGCCGCATTCGCTCGAGGCCGTCACGCGCGCGGCGCTGATTGAGTCGGCGCTCGACAGCGCGCGCCGCGCCGAGCAACTTGGCCTGGCGCACGACCGCATTGTGCTGTCGTGCAAGCTCAGCGATGTGCGTGAACTCGTCCGCGTCTATCGCCGCCTCGCCGCGCTGTGCGACTACCCGCTGCATCTCGGCCTGACCGAGGCCGGCCTCGGCAGAAAGGGCGTCGTCGCGTCGGCGTCGGCGCTGGCGATACTGCTGCACGAAGGCATCGGCGACACCATCCGCGTCTCGCTGACGCCGGCGCCGGGCGAAAGCCGCACCGAAGAGGTGCTGATCGCCCGCGAAATCCTGCAAAGCCTCGGACTGCGCTCGTTCGCGCCGGCCATCACCGCCTGCCCCGGCTGCGGGCGCACGACCAGCGACCACTTCCGGCAACTGGCCGGCGACATACACGACTACCTCGAACGCAAAATGCCGGAATGGAAAGACAAGCACCGCGGCGTCGAGAACATGAAAGTCGCGGTGATGGGCTGCGTCGTCAACGGCCCCGGCGAAAGCAAGCAGGCCAACATCGGCATCAGCCTGCCGGGTTCGGGCGAGCGCCCGGCGGCGCCGGTCTATATTGACGGCAAGCGCAGCGTAACGCTGTCCGGCGACAATCTGGCCGAGGACTTCAAGCGCCTGATTGACGAATATGTCGCCGCAAACTACCAATCCTGAATCATGGCAAAGCGGCGTGCCTGAAACCGGTATCCCGGACAACCCGCCGCGGCAATCCCTCACCTGGGCACTGATTGGGCAGGCTTACGCGCCGGTGTCCATACCGCCCAAAGGCTGGGGCGCGGTGGAAAACATCATTTGGAGTTACAAAACTTGGCTTGAAAAGCTCGGGCACAAGGTGGTGATTGTCAACACGGATGACCGGCGGAAGATTATTGACACAATCAACCGGTGCCGACCCGATATCGTGCATGTGCATCAGCATAATTTCGCCGATATTCTGAACAAAATCCGCGTCCCGGTGAAAATATTCACCAGTCATTCCGGGTACAGGTTGGGCAAACGGGCCACCTGGGGGTCTCTGCAAGAACATTTCGTTCAATATCTGAAAGACGGCTTGTTTTTCTTTGTCCTGTCTCCGGTCTGGAGAAAAGTGTTTCTCGACTGCGGATACAACCCCGATGAAGTCTTTGTGACACTGAACGGCGCCGACCACCGCAGATTCAGGTTCCGCAAAACGCCGCTGCATGAAAATCGCAGCATCTACCTGGGGCAGATCACGGTCAACAAGAAACAAAGCCTCTACCAGGCGATTGATTCGATTGATTTCGCCGGCCCTCTGAGTGATGACAAAAAATTCGACAAAACGCACAAAAATTATCTGGGAGAATGGACGCGCGACACTCTTTACGAGCATTTATCGGACTATGCCAACCTGGTCATCCTCAGCAAAGCCGAAGTCGCTGCCCCGCTCGTCGTCCTGGAGGCGCTGGTCTGCGGGCTGGGCGTGGTCGTCAGCACCGCCGCATCGGGCAATCTAGACACGAAACTGCCGTGGATTACCGTCATCCCGGACGAAAAGATAACCGATGTCGCCTTCGTCGAGGCCGAGATTGCGCGCAACCGTGAAATATCGCTGCGCCACCGCGAGCAGATACGCGAATACGGCATCGAGAATTTCTCCTGGGAGAAACTGGTTCCCCGCTACGCGGATTTGTGCCTGAAACTGCACGCCGAAAAAGCCGCGCGGCAGGGCTTTTCCGCCCGCAGCGCGGACACCCTCCGCAGGCTTCGGTATTTGCTGCTGGCACTGCCGTCTCTCTTCTTTCATGCGGTTCGCCGTCTGATTTTCACATCACTCCCCCGCAAAATCCGCCGCCTGTTCCGGATAGAAAACCATGCCTGAAATCAATAGCCCGGACAACCCGCCGCGACCATCCCTGACCTGGGCGCTGATCTCGCCGGTCATTGACGGCTCCATGCCGCCCAAAGGGCAAAGTTCGATAGAAACCATTGTGTGGGACTACAGCACCTGGCTGAAAAAACTCGGGCACGAGGTGGTCATCATCCACACAGACGACCGAAGCAGGATTATTGACACAATCAACCGGTGCCGGCCCGATATCGTGCATACGCATGCTATCCAGCTTGTGTACCTCCTGAACAATATCAGCGTTCCTGTGAAAATTTATACCATACATCAACCCGAGACGGACGAATCATGGAAAGGGCAGGTATTCGTTTATATCAAAAACACACTTGCTCAATACCTGAAAACCGGCCTGTATGTCTTTGTCATGACCCCGGCCTGGAGAAAGGTGTTTCTCGACCTGGGATACAACCCCGCCGAAGTCTTTGTGGTGCAGAACGGCGCCGACCACCGCAAATTCAAATTCCGCAAAACACCGCTGCATGAAAACCGCAGCATCTATCTGGGGCTTGTCACGCGCCGCAAGAGGCAGCACCTCTACCAGGCGATAGACTCGGTTGATTTCGTCGGGCCATACCATGACAGCGAATTCGACAGATCGCGCAAAAATTATCTCGGAGCGTGGACACGCGACACTGTCCATGAACACTTGTCGGATTACGCCAACCTGGTCATCCTGAGCGAATCCGAGATTGCCGCCCCGCTGGTCGTTCTGGAGGCGCTGGTTTGCGGGCTGGGCGTTGTCGTCAGCACCGCCGCATCGGCCAATCTGGACACGAAACTGCCGTGGATTACCGTCATCCCGGACGAAAAGATAACCGATGTCGCCTTCGTCGAGGCCGAGATTGCGCGCAACCGTGAAATATCGCTGCGCCACCGCGAGCAGATACGCGAATACGGCATCGAGAATTTCTCCTGGGAGAAACTGGTTCCCCGCTACGCGGATTTGTGCCTGAAACTGCACGCCGAAAAAGCCGCGCGGCAGGGCTTTTCCGCCCGCAGCGCGGACACCCTCCGCAGGCTGCGCTATTTGCTGCCGGCTCTGCCGTCTCTCTTCTTCCATGCGGCTCGCCACCTGATTTTCAGATGGCTTCCCTTCAGGATTCGTCGCTTGTTCCGGTGAACACCAAGGCGGCAACAACTCACCAGTCGCCGTACAAATACTGAAGCAGCGCAACACCCGCGGCGACGGCGGTTGCGACGCGCAGAATGCGCGGCCCCAGTCCGGTCGGCCTGAAACCGGCCTCCGCCGCGCGGCGGACTTCGTCGTCGCTCAAACTGCCTTCCGGGCCGACCAGCAGGTGCGCGCGGCGCGGCCTGGCGCGCACCGTGTCCGGAATGGCGTCGGCGCCGGGGTGCAGCACGAACGCCGGTTCATCGCCGGCGACGGGCGGCAGCGCCGCCAGATCAACCGGCTCGGCCAGTTCCGGCAGCGCGACGCGGCCACTTTGCTCGCACGCGCCGATGACGATGCCGCGCCAGTGGCGAAGCCGTGCGGCGCCGCGCACCGGCGCGCTGCGCGATGTCACCAGCGGCTGAATGCCGGAGACGCCCAGTTCGGTGGCTTTCCGGATTGCGGAGTCCATGTAATCGCTCTTGCACAGCGCCAGATACAGGCGCACATCCAGCGCCGGTTCGGCGGACGGCGCGAGCCGGCTTTCACAGCGGATGGCGCTCGCGCGGCGCGACACCGACTCGACCCGGCACAGAAACTCGTCGCCGAGATGATTGAAGACGCGCACCATGCCGCCCGCGCGCATCCGCAGAACATGAAGCAGATGGTGATGGGCGCCGTCCGCGACCTCAAGCCCGGCGCCCTCGCCAAGGCGTTGTTCCAGGTAAATGCGCGGCAGATGCTCCGCCGCGCGTTCCGCGCCGGCGGCGCCCGGACGGGCCGCGGATGCCCGCAGCGCGCGGCGCGCGGTCAATAGCGGTAGTGGTCGGGCTTGTACGGGCCGTCCACCGGCACGCCGATGTAGTCGGCCTGTTCGGCGGTCAGTTCCGTCAGTTTCGCGCCGACCTTGTCCAGGTGCAGGCGGGCGACCTCCTCGTCGAGTTTCTTCGGCAGCACATGGACGCCGCTGTCGTAGCCACCGCCGTTTTGCCACAGTTCAATCTGCGCCAGCACCTGGTTGGTGAAGGAGTTCGACATCACGAAACTGGGGTGGCCGGTGGCGCAGCCGAGGTTGACGAGCCGCCCCTCGGCCAGAAGAATCAGATGCTTGCCGTCGGCGAAGATGACATGGTCCACCTGCGGCTTGATGTTCTCCCAGCGGCAGTTCTTCTTCAACGAGGCGACATCAATCTCGTTGTCAAAATGGCCGATGTTGCAGACAATCGCCTGGTCTTTCATGCGCTGCATGTGGTCGTACGAAATGACGCGGTAGTTGCCGGTCGCGGTGACGAAAATATCCGCCGTGTCGGCGACATCGTCCAGCGCCACCACGCGGTAGCCCTCCATGCACGCTTGCAGCGCGCAAATCGGGTCCACCTCGGTCACCAAGACGCTGCAACCCTGCGCGCGCAGCGACTGCGCGCAGCCCTTGCCGACATCGCCGTAGCCGCAGACAACGGCGGTCTTGCCGGCGATCATCACATCGGTGGCGCGCTTGATGCCGTCGAGCAGCGATTCGCGGCAGCCGTAGATGTTGTCAAACTTCGACTTGGTCACCGAATCGTTGACATTGAACGCCACCGTCTTCAGCAGGCCGCGGCGCTGCATCTCGTAAAGCCGTTTGACGCCGGTCGTGGTCTCCTCGGAAACCCCCTTGATGGACGCCAGCAACTCCGGCCTGCGCTCGCAGACAAAGCCGGTCAGGTCGCCGCCGTCGTCGAGCAGCAGGTCGGGCGCCCAATCGCCGGGGCCTTGCAGCGTCTGCTCGATGCACCACCAGTATTCCGACTCGCTCTCGCCCTTCCACGCGAACACCGGAACGCCGGTGGCGGCGATGGCCGCCGCCGCGTGGTCCTGGGTCGAGAAGATGTTGCACGACGACCAGCGGACACTGGCGCCCAGTTCAATCAGCGTCTCGATCAGCACCGCGGTCTGTATCGTCATGTGCAGGCAGCCGGCGATGCGCGCGCCTTGCAGCGGCCTGTCGCCGGCGTAACGCTCGCGCAGCGCCATCAGCCCCGGCATCTCGGTCTCGGCAATCGCAATCTCCTTGCGCCCCCACCCGGCGAGGGCGATGTCGGCGACGCGGTGGTCTTCTTTCAGGTTTTCTGCCGGTTGGTTCATGTTTTCCCCCTTTGGTTGGTTATTTGCGCGCGCCTGGCAGCGCGTCGCGCAGCAAGTCGGCCTTGTCGCGGCGCTCCCATGTGAAATCCTCGTCGCGCCTGCCAAAATGGCCGAAGGCGGCGGTGCGCCGGTAAATCGGGCGCAGCAAATCCAGCGCGTCAATGATTCCCGCCGGACGCAATTTGAAGTGCTCTCGTACCAGTCTCTCAATGCACACGTGATCAATGGCGCCGGTGCCGAAAGTCTCGACGCTGACCGAAGTCGGTTCGGCGACGCCGATGGCGTACGAAATCTGCACCTCACAGCGTTCGGCAAGCCCCGCCGCGACGATGTTCGCGGCGACATGGCGCGCGGCGTAAGCCGCCGAACGGTCCACCTTGGACGGATCCTTGCCGGAAAAGGCGCCGCCGCCGTGGCGCGCCATGCCGCCGTAGGTGTCCACGATGATCTTGCGCCCGGTCAGTCCGCAGTCGCCGTCCGGCCCGCCGATGACAAAGGCCCCGGTCGGGTTGATGTAATAGCGGGTGGCGGATGAAAGCCACTTCTTCGGCAGCACCGGGTTGATAATCGTCTCCATCACCGCTTCCTTAATCCGGGACTGCTTCACACCCTCGTCATGCTGTGTCGAGAACACCACCGCGTCAATGCCGACGGGGCGGCCGTCTTTGTAGCGAAAGGTCAACTGCGCCTTGGCGTCCGGGCGCAGCCACTGGACGGCGCCGTTTTTTCGCACTTCGGAGTGCTCCCTGACAAGGCGGTGGGCGTAATCAATCGGCGCCGGCATCAGCGCGTCGGTCTCTCTGGTGGCGTAGCCGAACATCAGCCCCTGGTCGCCGGCGCCCTGGTCGTCGGCGGCGTCGCGGTCCACGCCCTGGGCGATATCGGGCGACTGCTCGCCCAGCAGCGACATCACCGCGCAGGTGTGCCCGTTGAAGACGAGTTCCGGGCGGTCGTAACCGATGTCGTTGACGACCTGCCGCACAACCGCCTCGTAATTAACGCCCACCGGCGCGCTGATCTCGCCGGCCAGCACCACGCGGTTGTCCTTGACCAGCGTCTCGCAGGCGACGCGAACGCCGCGCCGCGCACCGGACGGCGCGGCTTCAAGCACCGCGTCCAGAACCGCGTCGGAAATCTGGTCGCAGATTTTGTCCGGGTGCCCTTCGGACACCGACTCTGAGGTGAAAAGTTTCTCCATGGCGGGAACAAACCGGGCATTATACCAAGCACACGCGCCGGGTCATCCGCCGCGCGGCTTGAAAGGGCGCGAAAAGCGGCGTATGCTACCCGCCTCACCCGGAGCGACGACCCCATGGCGGCAAAAACAACCCCGGTCTGCGAGTTCGGCCTGGCCGCCGCGGACTTCAGCCTGCCCGGCACAGACGGCAAAACGCACGACCTGCGCGGCTGCATGGGCGACAACGGCCTGCTGGTGATGTTCATCTGCAACCACTGCCCGTTCGTCAAGGCGATACAGCGCAAACTGGTGCGCGACACCAACGACCTGCTGAAACACGGCATCCACTCGGTCGCCATCATGTCGAACGACCCCGCCGAATACCCGGAAGACTCGTTCGACAACATGAAGAAGGTCGCCAAACAATTCGGCTACCCGTTTCCCTATCTCTACGACGAAAGCCAGCAGGTGGCAAAAACCTACGGCGCCGTCTGCACGCCCGACTTCTTCGGCTACAACAAGGACTGCAAACTCCAGTTTCGCGGGCGCCTCGACGACAGCGGCCCGGTGAAGACCGGCGACAACGCGCCGCGCGAACTCTACGAAGCGATGAAGCAGGTCGCCGAGACCGGGCGCGGCCCGAAAAAACAGACACCGAGCATCGGCTGCTCAATCAAGTGGCGGCGCTGACCGGCGCCGGGCTTGTTCCGCCGGTTTCAGATTAAAGCCGCCGGGCCGTTTCTCCGGCGCCGGTGCAAACGATTGCGGCGCTGACCGGCGCCGGGCTTATTCCACCAGTTTCAGATTGGGGCCGCCGGGGCGTTTCTTCGGCGCCGGCGCCGAGGATTGCCGCGCCGGCGATTGCGGTTGCGGCGGTTGCGCCGCCGGCGGCTGCGCGCCGGACGACGGCGCCTTGTCCGACAGCATCATGCCCTGCATGTTCTCGCGCGCGTAAATCATCAGCACCGCGTCCAGCGGCACCACGACCATCTCGGCGCGCCCGCCGAAACGCGCGCTGAAAGAAACCGCCTCGTCGTCCATCACAAAATCGCGCACCGCGTCCGCCGAGATGTTCAGCGTAACCAGGTTGTTCCTGTCGTGGCCGGGCGGCATCCGCACGCCGGGGTGCAGCAGATTGAAGACAATGTGCGGCGTGCAGCCGTTGTCCACAATCCACTGGTGGATCGCGCGAAACAGATAGGGCCGCCGCGAGGTCAAGGCCGCAGTTTACCGGGGCGCGAGGTCGGCCTCGGCTTCGGTCAGGCTCAGGCGGAACGAAGGCCGCTCGAAAATCCGCTTGGCGTACTGCCACACCGGCTTGAGCCGCCTGTTGGAGGCGTAGGTGATGTTCAGCGGCGGCAGGCGCCACAGAATCGAGGCGAGGCTGCAATCGAGCAGGCTGAACTCGTCGTTCAGGAAATAGCGGCTCGACTGGAAGATGGAGACCTGCGACAGCAGCGCCTCTTCCAGCACCTTCCGCGCCTTGTTGGCGACCTTGCGGTTTGACGACTGCGCCTTCTTCAACTGCGGGTACCAGTCGGTCTCGATGTGGTACATGCCGAGGCGCAGGCGCGCGCGGCGCATCGGATCAATCGGCATCAGCGGCGGATGCGGAAAGCGCTCTTCCAGGTAATCGAGGATGGTGCGCGAATCATAGATGACGATGTCGCGGTCCACCAGCGTCGGCACCGAGTTGTAGGGGTTGATCTCGGACAAATCGCCGGGCGGCCTGGCGCCGTCCACCGGCACCGTGTTGAAGTCAATCTCCTTCTCGGCCAGCGTAATCCGCACACGGTGGCACAGCGGGCACAGCGAGCCGGAGAACAGCGTCATCACAATCTGGCGGTCCGGCAGCAGCGTCGTCTTGCCGTCGGCCTGCTCGTCGCCCTGCTCCTCAGACTGATCTTCGATCTGGTCGTCCGGCTGCTCGTCCGGCGCGCCGTTCGCCGCGGCCTCCGCCCTGGCGTTCGCCTCGGCCTCCGCCTTGGCTTTCACCGCGGCGTCCGCCTTGGCCTTCGCCACGGCGTCCGCTTTGGCCTTCGCCGCAGCGTTCGCTTTGGCTTTCACCGAAGCGTTCGCCTTCTTCTTAGTGGATGTCTTTCCAGTACTCACGTTTCAGAAAATAAGTTACGCCGAGCAGCAGCAACAGAAACAGGATAACCCAGATTCCGGATTTCTCGCGCTTCAGCGCCGCCGGCTCGGCCAGATAGGCAAGAAAAGTGACCAGGTCGCGCACGACCTCGTCGTATTCCTCTTCGGACAGCAAACCGGGCTTGACCAGTTCAAAACCGGCAATCACCCGCCGGTCGCCGTTGGCTCCGCCGTTCTCTTTATACACCGGTTGCTGCCATCCTTGCAACTCCCACAGCACATGCGGCATCGCAACATGCTGAAATATCGCGTTATTTACCCCCATCGGACGGGACTCGTCCAGGTAGAAGGCCTTCAGGTAGGTGTAGAGCCAGTCCACCCCGCGCGAACGCGCCACCAGCGTCAAATCCGGCGCCGGCGCGCCGAACCATTCCAGCGCCTTGTCCTCCGGCATCGCGACCGTCATCAGGTCGCCAATCTTGCCGCCGGTCAGAATCAGGTTTTCCCTGACCAACTCCTCCGACAGACCGAGGTCCTCGCCGACCCACTGGTAACGCGCATAACGCGAACTGTGGCAACTCAAACAGTAGTTGACGAAATACTTCGCGCCGCGCTGCAACGCGGCGTGGTTGTGAATGCTGATCTCGACCGCCTGCAGCGGATAGCCCAAATCCGCCGCCGCCGCCGGCGCCGGCGCAGCCGCCAGCGCAGCCAGCAGCGCCGCCGCCGCCCGCGCGCTCACATCCGCACCCTGGCGGGCGCCGCCTTGTCGCTGCCGAGGCGCTCGACCATCGGCAACAGCAGGTGAATGGCGAGATAGACCGCCGGAATCAGCCAGCCCGGCACAATCAGCGGCCAGATCTCGTCGTAGCCGCGCACATAATCGTAGAGTGTAATCAGGCCGACGAGGGCCGCGAACCAGATGATGTAAAACGCCGCCGTGCGCCTTTTGCTGTACACCCACAGCACGAAGAAAAACAGGAAATACAGTTCGCTGAAACGCACCGCCATCTCGGTTCGCAGCGGGTTGACCGACAGCGTGCCGAGATAGCCGAGATAGACGAAGGCGATGACGAAAAACGCCAGGTTCACCTTGTAGAGAAAACTGCGGTAGCGCACCGACTTCACCGGGTTGCGATCGATCCACGGCAGGAAAAACAGAATCAGGATGGACGCCGTCATCGCCAGCACGCCGTACCACGGGTCCGGAATCGCGCGCAGCACCGTGTAGAACGGCGTGAAATACCACAGCGGCGAGATGTGCTCCGGCGTCAGCAGCGGGTTGGCCTCGACGAAGTTGTTGTGCTCGAGAAAATAGCCGCCCATCTCCGGCACATAAAAGACGACGACGGTGAACAGCAGCAGAAAGACGACGGCGCCGACGATGTCCTTGACCGTGTAATACGGGTGAAACGGAACGCCGTCGCGCGGGTTGCCGTCGGCGTCCTTGTCGGCCTTGATCTCGATGCCGTCGGGGTTGTTCGAGCCGACCTCGTGCAGCGCCATGATGTGGAGAAACACCAGCCCCACCAGCACCAGCGGCAGCGCGATGACATGAAAGGCGAAAAAGCGGTTGAGCGTGGCGTCCGACACCACATAGTCGCCGCGTATCCACACCGCCAGGTCGGGGCCGATGTACGGAATCGCGCCGAACAGGTTGATGATGACCTGCGCGCCCCAGTACGACATCTGCCCCCACGGCAGCAGATAGCCCATGAACGCCTCGGCCATCAGCGTCAGGTAGATGAACATGCCGATCAGCCACAGCAGTTCGCGCGGCTTCTTGAAGGAGCCGTACATCAGCCCGCGAAACATGTGCAGGTAGATGATGATGAAAAACGCCGAGGCGCCGGTCGAGTGCATGTAGCGTATCAGCCACCCCCACTCGACATCGCGCATGATGTACTCGACCGACGCGAAGGCCAGCGCCGCGTCCGGCTTGTAGTGCATCGTCAGGAAAATGCCGGTCACAATCTGCATCACCAGCACCAGCAGCGCCAGCGAGCCGAAGAAATACCACAGGTTGAAGTTCTTCGGCGCGTAGTATTTGGCGAGGTGCTCGTTCCACAGCCGCGTCAGCGGAAAGCGCTCGTCTATCCAGCCGATGAGGCCGCCGGCCTTTTCCGTCACGCGCTGTCCTCCCCGGACTCGCCGACGATGATGCGGTCGCCGCCGGCGAAGCGGTACGGCGGCACCTCCAGATTCTTCGGCGCCGGCACGCTGCGATAGACGCGCCCGGCCAGGTCAAAGCGCGAGCCGTGGCAGGCGCAGAAAAACCCGCCCGGCCAGTGTTCGCCGAGGTCCTCCGGCGCGGCATCCGGGCGGAAGGTCGGCGAGCAGCCGAGGTGGGTGCAAACCCCCACCAGCACCAGGTATTCGGGCTTGATGGAGCGGTGCGGGTTCTTCGTGTATTGCGGCTGCTCGGAGAAGTCCGAGACCGGGTCGCGCAGGTGCGATTCCGACTCGCGCAGCGATTCCAGCATCTGCGGCGTGCGGCGCACAATCCACACCGGCTTGCCGCGCCATTCCTCGCGGATCATTTCGCCGGGTTCTATCTTCGACAAATCCACCTCGACCGGCGCGCCCGCCGCCTGCGCCCTCGCGCTCGGACTCATCATCCTGACAAACGGCCACGCCGACACAACGCCGCCGATGCCGCCAATCAGCCCGGCCAGCGTCCGCAGAAAACGCCGCCGTTTGGTATCCAGTTTGTACTCGTCCGACATGAAGAGGGGGCGCCCCGGAAGTCAGCCGACTCCGGCGCGTGAACAATCCCGCATGATAACCGTTTTGCCGCCGCCAGACAAGCGCTTTTCGCGGTTTTTGTCCTGTACAGGCGGCGGCGCGACGGCAAAAACGCCGCCGGCGGGTTCGTCAACGACGCCCGCCGCCCATCCATCGGCGCCCGCCGCCGGCCCGTCAACCGCCCCGGCCATTCAGCGCCCCGTCAAACCGGGTTGTCAATGTCAATGAAGACATGCTCGATGGAAAACTCCCGCGCAAGGCGTTCGCCGAGGGCCTGCACGCCATAGCGTTCGGTCGCGTGGTGGCCGGCGGCGTAGTAATGCACGCCCTCTTCGCGCGCGATGTGGGTGGTTCTTTCCGACGCCTCGCCGCTGATGAACGCATCCAGGCCCAGGCGCACCGCGTATTCAATGTCGTCCTGCGCGGCGCCGGTGCACCAGCCGACGGTGCGCACCGGCCCGCCGCCGCCGTCCACCAGCAGCGGCTTGCGCGCCAGCGCCCGCTCGATGCGCCGCTGCAATTCGCCGGCGTCGCACGGCGCCTCCAGCACGCCGTGCATCGCAATCGGCGCGCTGCGGTCGCTGTCCAGCACGCCCTCAATACGCAGCCCCAGCCGCCGCGCCAGTTGCGCGTTGTTGCCGAGTTGCGGGTGCGCGTCGAGCGGCAGATGGTAGGCCAGCAGGCCGATGCCGCTTTCCAGCAAACGCCGCAGACGCCGCGCCTTCATGCCCGTCAGCACCGGCGACTCGCCGCGCCAGAAATAACCGTGGTGAACCAGCAGCGCGTCGGCATCGCGCCGCGCCGCCGCCTCGATCAAATCAAGGCACGCGGTCACGCCGGAAACCAGGCGGCGCACCGGGCGCGCGCCCTCCACCTGCAAGCCGTTCGGGCAATAGTCCTGAAACCGCGCCGTTTCCAGACAGCGGTCGGCGTAGTCGGCGATGTCGGCCAGCGCCGTCATTTGCCGCCGCCCGCCGACGCCCGTTCGCGCAACGCGCCGGCCAGGGCGTCGTTGCCGGCGCGTATCCGGTCCACGGCCATCAGCGCGTCATGCGGCAGCGCGCCGACGCCTCGTGCGCGAACAGCCCCTCGGCGCGCGCCAGGCTGCGCGCAACCCGCCCCAGCCGGTCGGCGCTGCGCGGCGTGCAGCGCACGACGCTGGTGCGCTTCTGAAAATCGTGCGCGCCGAGCGGCGAGAAAAAGCGCGCGCTGCCGCCGGTCGGCAACACATGGTTCGGCCCGGCGCAGTAATCGCCGAGCACCTCGGAAGTGTGGCGCCCGACGAAAACGGCGCCGGCGTTGCGCACGCCGCCAAGCAGTTCATCCGGGCGCTCGACCGACAGTTCCAGATGCTCCGGCGCCAACCGGTTGGCGATGGCGACGGCCTCGTCCAGATCGCCGACCTCGGCCATCAGACCGAAGTCGCGCAGCGACGCGCGGATGATGCCGGCGCGCGGCATGTCGCCGATCAGTTCGTTCATGCAGCGCAGCACCTGGTCCAGATAGCCGGCGTCGGGGCACAGCAGCATCGCCCGCGCCTGCTCGTCGTGCTCGGCCTGCGCGAACAGGTCGCACGCAATCCAGCGCGGCTCGGTGCGCCCGTCGCAGATGACCAGAATCTCGGACGGCCCAGCGATCAAATCCACGCCGACGCGCCCGAAGACCTGGCGCTTGGCCTCGGCGACCCAGGCGTTGCCGGGGCCGACAATCTTGCACACCGGCGCGACGCTGCGCGTGCCGTGCGCCAGCGCCGCCACCGCGTGCGCGCCGCCGAGCGTGTAAATCTCCGACACACCGGCGATTTCCGCCGCCTTCATCACCGCCGCGTCCGGCGCGCCGTCGGCCACCGGCGCCATCATGACAATGCGCCCGACACCGGCCACCTGCGCCGGCACGGCGTTCATCAGCACCGACGACGGATACGCCGCCTTGCCGCCGGGCACATAAATGCCGACCGACTCCAGCGCCGTTACGCGCTGCCCCAACTGCGCGCCGTCGTCGTCCTCAAACTGCCAGTCATGGAGCATCTGGCGTTCGGCGTAGCGCCGGATTCTGTCCGCCGCCTGTTCCAGCGCGTGCGCGACTTCCGGCGGCGCCGACGCGGCGATGGCGGCGGCGCGCTGCGGCGGCAGCCGCAATTCGGCGGCGTCGTTGACTGCAAGCCCGTCAAGGCTCGCGGCGTATTCCACCAGCGCGTCGTCGCCGCGCTCGCGCACAGCGCCGATGATTTCGCGCACGCGCGCCTCAATATCGGCGGCGGCATCGGCGTGGCGCGCCGCGTAACGGCGCAGGCCGTCGTCAAACCCGCTGTCGCGGGTGCTCAGACGGGTGATTTCAATCGGCGCGGCGGACGGCATGACGGACGGCGGCGGAATGCGGCGTTGAGCAGCGTTGCTTTGGCGGGGCGTTGCGTTGGCGGCGGCGGAATGCGGCGTTGCGACAACGGCCCCGCAGCGTCAGCGCTCGCGCGC
The DNA here is from genome assembly GCA_028817225.1 of Gammaproteobacteria bacterium. Taxonomy (NCBI): domain Bacteria; kingdom Pseudomonadati; phylum Pseudomonadota; class Gammaproteobacteria; species Gammaproteobacteria bacterium. Next base: position 29,299 of record JAPPQC010000047.1, read on the forward strand.
GGCGCGGCCCGCCTCGACGCCTTCGGCCAGTTGCTCAAGCAGCGGGACGGTGTCGTCCCAGCCGAGGCAGGCGTCGGTGATGCTCTGGCCGTACACCAGTTCCCTGCCCGGCTCGAGGTCCTGCCGCCCCTCGACCAGGTTGCTCTCGACCATCACGCCCATGATGCGCTCCTCGCCGGCGCGCAACTGGTCGGCGACGGCCTTGCCGACGATCATCTGCCGGCGGTGCTGCTTGAGGCTGTTGGCGTGGCTGAAGTCCACCATCATCTTCGGCAACTGGCCGGCCTCGGTCAGCCTGCGCGCGGCCTCGTCCACGCTGCCGGCGTCGTAGTTCGTCTGCTTGCCGCCGCGCATGATGATGTGGCAGTCGCGGTTGCCGCCGGTCGAGAAAATCGCCGAGCGCCCCTGCTTGGTGACCGACAGAAAGTGATGCGGGCGCGACGCCGAACGCAGCGCGTCAATTGCAATCTGGATGTTGCCGTCGGTGCCGTTCTTGAAGCCGACCGGGCACGACAGCCCCGACGCCAGTTCGCGGTGCGACTGGCTTTCGGTCGTGCGCGCGCCGATGGCGCCCCAACTGATGAGGTCGGAGACATACTGCGGGCTGACCAGGTCGAGATACTCGGTCGCCGCCGACACGCCGCGGCTGTTCAGGTCGAGCAGCAGGCTGCGCGCGGTCCTGAGGCCGCGGTTGATGTCAAAACTGTCGTCGAGGCCGGGGTCGTTGATCAGCCCCTTCCAGCCGACCGTCGTGCGCGGCTTCTCGAAATAAACGCGCATGATGATGTGCAGCGCGCCGGCGTAGTCGTCAATGCACGGGCGCAGCCTGCCGGCGTATTCCAGCGCCGAATCCACATGGTGCACCGAGCACGGCCCGACGACGACGACGATGCGCGAATCGCGCCCGTGCAGGATGTTCTGCACCGCCTCGCGCGAACGGTGCACGCATTCGGACACCCCGTCGCTGATGGGCAGTTGCGCGACCAGCGCCTCGGGCGCGACCAGTTCCCTGATTTCGCGTATTTTCAGATCGTCGGTCTGGTATCTCATCGTGTCATTCCGGGCGCGCCGCGGCGCCGAAGCGTTCGGCGACGGCGCGCATCGCCGAACCCTTTATTCTCATGGAAGCGCGGTTTGCAATCAAGCGCGCGCTGATGGCGGCAATCTCCTCGATCTCGGCGAGGCCGTTGGTGCGCAGCGTCTCGCCGGTGTCCACCAAGTCCACAATCAGGTCGGACAGGCCGAGGATCGGCGCCAGTTCCATCGAGCCGTAGAGTTTGACGATGTCGGCCTGGCGCCCGCCCTGCGCGAAGTGGCGGCGCGCTGTCGCGACATATTTGGTCGCCACGCGCGGGCGCCGCGGCGGCGCGCGGCGGCGCGCCGGGCCGGCGACGACCATGCGGCAGCGGGCGATGCCGAGGTCGCACAACTCATAGTAGCCGCGCCCGGCGTGCTCCATCAGCATGTCCTTGCCGGCGATGCCGAAATCGGCGGCGCCGTGTTCGACGAAGGTCGGCACATCGGCGGCGCGGATGATGACAATCTCGGCACCGCCGTCGTCCGTGCACGGCATCACCAGGCGGCGCTCGCGCAGCGGGTCGCCGTCCGGCGCGAGGCCGGCGCGCCCGAGCAGCGGCAGCGCCTCGCGCAGCAGCCGCCCCTTGGCGACGGCGATTCTGAAACGCGCGGCGGTCATCGCGCCGCTACGCCGACACGCGGTGAATGTCGGCGCCGAGTTGCGAGAGTTTCTCCTCGATGCACTCGTAGCCGCGGTCAATGTGGTAAATCCGGTCCACGACGGTCTCGCCCTCGGCGACGAGGCCGGCGAGTATCAGCGACGCCGACGCCCGCAAATCGGTCGCCATCACCGGCGCGCCCTTCAGCCGGCGGTTGCCGGTGATATAGGCCGAGTTGCCGCGCACGACGATGTCGGCGCCCATGCGCTGCATTTCCTGCACATGCATGAAGCGGTTCTCGAACACCGTCTCGGTGACCACGCCCGAACCCTCGGCGACGGCGTTGAGGCTGGTGAACTGCGCCTGCATGTCGGTCGGAAACGCCGGGTACGGCGCGGTCTCGATGCTGACGCCGCGCGGGCGCCCGCCGCGCATGTCAATCTCGATGCTGCCGTTGCCGGTGTTGATGTGCGCGCCCGATTCCGTCAGTTTGCACAGGATGGTGTCCACCAGCCCGGCGCTGGTGTTCTCCAGCCTGACCTTGCCGCCGGTCATCGCCGCGGCGGTCAGGAAGGTGCCGGTCTCGATGCGGTCCGGCAGCACATCGAAACCGCACCCGTGCAGCCGCTCGCGCCCGCGCACGGTGATGACATCGCCGCCCTCGCCGGCGATGTCGGCGCCCATCTTGCGCAGGCAGCGCGCCAGGTCAACGACTTCCGGCTCGCGCGCGGCGTTGCGGATGGTCGTCGTGCCGCGCGCCAGCGTCGCCGCCATCAGCAGGTTCTCGGTGCCGGTGACGGTGCGCCCCGGCAGTTCAATGTCGGCGCCCTTCATGCACGGCGCGCTGGCGATGATGTAGCCGTCGTCCACATCCACCTTCGCGCCCATCTTGCGCAGACTGTCGAGGTGGATGTTGACCGGCCTCGAGCCGATGGCGCAGCCGCCCGGCAGCGACACCCGCGCGTAGCCGTAGCGCGCCAGCATCGGCCCCAGCACCAGCACCGACGCGCGCATCGTCTTGACGACCTCGTACGGCGCGAAGAAATTGCTGATGGTTGAACTGTTGACCTCAAGGTTCATGCGCTCGTCAATGACGACCGAAATCCCCATTTGCCGCAGCAGTTCGATGGTGGTCGTCACATCGTTCAGGTGCGGCACATTGCCGATGGTCATCAACTCGTCGGTCAGCAGCGTCGCCGCCAGCACCGGCAGCACCGCGTTCTTGGCGCCGGAAATTCGCACGCGGCCCTCGAGCGGCTCGCCCCCCCCCTTGATGTAGAGTTTTTCCATGCCCGCCGCGGCCCGCCGCACCGCTCAGGAGGCGGTGTTCAGGCGCCTGAGCAGCGAATCAAAGCCGTCTTCGCGAATTTCGCGGTCAAAACTCTGCCTGAACTGCTTGACCAGGCTGAGGCCGTCAATCACCAGATCGAAGACCTGCCATCTGCCGTTCCTGTCGTGCATCATGTAGTTGATGCTGAGAGGCGGCTCGTTGGCCTCGAAGGTGACATCGCTCGCGACCAGCACATACTTGCCGCCGCCCGCCTTCTGCGGCGCGCGGAAACGAATCCGGTCCACCTCGGTCAGCAGTGTCAGCGATTTGCCGTAACTGCGTATCAGCAGCGACTCCATCGCCGCGGTGAAATTCCGGCGCTGCCCGTCGCCGAGGCCCTTCCAGTGCCTGCCGAGCACCAGGCGGCTCAGGGTCGCGGTGTCCACCGCCGGCAGAATGCGCTGGCGAATCAGCCGGAACAGCGCGTCGTCGTTGTTCTGATACAGCGCCTTGTTGGCCTTGACCTCGGTCAGCAATTCCTGCACCAGGCCGTCCACGGCCTTCTTCGCCGCGCCGGTGTCGGCGCAAACCGGCGACGCCAGCGCGAGGCCAGCCATCAGCGCCAGCGCGCCCCGCGTCATGCCTTTCCTCCTGCACCGCGCGCGGCGTTCGGAAAACGCCGCCGCAAAAACATGCACAGCGCGCCGAGCATCAGCATCAGCAGCCCGGCAACACCGAAACTGCCGCCGCCCGCGCCGACTCCGCCGCCGCCACCGGCGCGCAGCCCGAGCGGATCGTGGACGACGCCGTTGGGAAGCGCCTCATCCTCGTCATATTCGCCGCCGTCGGCGACATAAACCACCAGGCAGGCGTCGCCGCCCGACTTCGGACGCCTGAGACCGCCGCTGTCGCGGTACGGGCTGTCCGCAGCCCCGGTGTCGTCGGGGCACGCGCCGTTGGCGAGCGGTGCAAAGCCATAGTCGTTGCCGCCGGGCAAGGCCGCGAACGGCTCGGAGGCGCCGTCTTCGCGGTATTTGAACAGCGCCAGGTTGGCGTCGGCATAGAGCGATTCCGGCAGCGGAATGATCACGCCGGCGCGGCCTCCGGCCACCGTCGTCGCGGTCGAGTTTTGCGCCATCCCCGATGAGTAATCCACATCATACACGCTGAAATCATACACCACTTCAAAGCCCTCGACATCGAAGAACGACGCCGCCCAGGTGTCGTACGACGGCGCCGCGCCGGGCATCAGGTCTTCCCTGTCCGCCGCGCGCCTCAGCGTCGCCGCGCCGAGGCGCACGCTTTGCCCCGGCAGCACCGGGCGGATGTGGTGCCACGAATCGGCGCCCGCAAGGCTCCCGTCCGTGTCCAGCACCGCCACCGGCAGGCCGCTGTCGTCTTCGTACAAATCGCTGTCGTCGGCGATGCCGTCCCGGTCGCCGTCGCTTGCGGCCACAGCCGCCAGCGCATGGGCCGACGGCACAATCGGCCACGAAACCGTCACCGTCGCGGTGGCGCCGCGCCCGGGCGCCGAGATGCGCAGCGTCACCGAAGTCGGCGTCGTAACCGCCGCCACCGTCAGCGCGACTTCAATGTCGGCGCCCGAACGCACCGCCGACAGCGCCGACAACGCGGCGGCGCCGGCGCCGGTCGCGGTCACCACAGGCGCGAGGCTCGGGTGCGGATTCTCGACCGGCAGTTGGACGGCGAACACGCCCGCCGACAGCACCGAACGCACATCGCCGTCGCCGCGCCCGGCGCCGCTGAACAGCACCGGCGAACCGACCGTCGGCGGCAGCGAGTCGTCGCCAAGCCGCACCACCGTCGTCTGCGTCGCCAGCCCCAGCGAATAACTGTTTGCCGTCAGCGCGGCGGTGTCGGTGCCGGCACGCCACAACGACGCGCCGGCGCCCGACAGCCCGGCGATGCCCCAGGTGCGCGAAGCGGTCACGGCGCTTTTTGCGACCGTGAACGAAAAGGTTTTCCTGCCCGTCTGCATCTCACCGGTCGTGAACGACAGCGTCAAATCCGACGCCGCCTCGGGGCCGTCGTGGTTCGCCTCGACCGCAACCGTGGCCGAGTCGGCGTCGGCGGCCAGGAAGAACAGCCGTTCGCTGTTCATGTTCAATTCCGGCACGCGGACGATGCGCTGCTCAGACAGCGTGCTTGTCGTGGCCTGCGGCAGCCAGTAGCCCGCCGCGTCCGCCGCCAGCCACCCGATCCGGTGCTCAACGCCGGCCCGGATGTCGGCAAAATCCACGACCGCGCAGCCGCCGCGCGCCACCGGCGCCCGGTAATTGGCCGGGAAGCGCCCGGTGCAGCCGTAGCCGGGTTCGCCCGGCGCCGGCGTGTAGCCGAAGGTGTCGCTCAGGTACCAGGCGGTGAGCCTGGCGGCGACGGTGCCGGTCGTGCCGATGCCGAGATGGGCGTCGGCGCCGAGCACGCGGATGCCCGAATACGCGATGCGGGCGATGTCCGAAACGCCGCGGCCCAACACGACTTGCGGCAGCGCCGCACGCTCGGCGTCCGACAGCGGCGCCAGCGGATTGCCGCCGTATTCAATTTCCGCCGCATCCGGAATGCCGTCGCCGTCGCCGTCGTCGGTCAGGCCCTCGGCCACGCGCAGTTCCAGAACCCGCGCAATCCGGTTGGGCGCGGCGTTCAGGCCGCGCAGGTCGGCGTTGTCGTAAATGCCGGCGCCGGCGGCGGGCGGCGTATAGCGCACCCACACCGCGGTTTCGGTGCCCTGAATCACCGTGTCCAGTTGCAGTTCTATGCCGGTGATGCGCGCCGCGCCCGGTTGCGCCGAAACGCGGTACGCCGCCCGCTCGACGGCGACGCTGGCGCTCGTCATTTGCCCCATCTGATGGCCCGGCAGCACCTCGAAACCTTCCAGCGCATCGCCGTCGGCGAGTTCCGCGCCGGCGGCCAGCGCCCGCGCCGGTTCGTCGAACCGCAGCCACAAACGGCTGCCGGCGTAGCCCGCGCCGTGCAGGCGCGGCGGCGAGACATCGGACACATCCGCCGACGCCGACAAACAGCCCGTCATCGTCTCGTCGGTGTCGTAGTACGGGCAATCCTCAAGCGTCCTGGTCATCGGCGCCATGCTTTCCGTCGCGCCGGTGTCGCGCAGGAAAATCGCATAGCCGCGAACCATCCGTTCCGGGCGCTGCACGCCGTTGTATGCGACGACAACCCTCGCCTGCGACATCGAACTGGCCACCGACGAAGGCGGGATGCCGGCGGCGAGCGCGCCGTCCAGCACATTGCCGATTGGCACCGCCCCCGCCCTCGTCAGCGGCGGCTGATTCCTGCCGGGCGCCGAATACAGCGCCAGCGCGGCGCTTGAAATGGTGACCGGCTCGGTGAACGCCAGCAGATAGCGCAAATCAAACACGCCGGTGTTGGGCGCGCGCTCGACCGACGACAGCACCGAAAACTCGGCCACCTCCGGCGCGCCGCTCTCCGGAACGGTCGCCGTGAAAGTCATGTCGTCGTTCTGCGTGTTGCCGAAAATGTCGGTCAGCCGCCCGCCCGGTATCGTGAACCGGAAACGCTCGCCGCCGACCGCCGACTCGCCGTTGTCGAGCGTGCCCGTCAGGCGCGCGCGGAATGTCAGCGTCGTCTCGTCCTCGCCGACCGCCACCCGCACATCGGTCGCGGCGCCGTAGCGCACCAGTTCCATGCCGGACACCGTCGCGAACGGCCCGGCGGGCGGCACCGCCGCGCCGTTGCGGCTGCGCACGCCGAAGTTGTTCATGAAAGTCGCGGCGCTTGCCGTCGTCAGCACATCCTCAATCGTTACTTCCAGCAACAGTTCGGTGGGGCTGCCCGGCACCGCCGTCGCCTGCGCGGCGGCGCCGACCTGCGGCGCGTTGGCATCGCCGGCGGGCTGCACCTCGCTCCAGACCGGGCGCGCCGGCGCATAGTTTGCAAAAGACCGGCCTTCGTCGTCGCTGATTCGCGCCGCCGCCTGCGTCTGCTCAAGGCGCACGATGTAATGCGCCAGCGTCGTCGTCGTGATGTTGATTGCGGACAGGCCGGTGACGGTCAATTCCCATGTGTCGGAATACACGACGCTGCCCGATGTCATCGCAACCGCGGGCGCGTCGGTGACCGGCGCCGCCGTGAACGACGAATAGGCCGTCGCCGATGTCGCCAGGTTCATCACGCCGGCGTCGCTCGTCAGGCTGTCGGCCAGCGCGGCGAGGTCGGCGCCCTCGGCCACCTCCGGCGCCGAGAACAGCGTGAAACTGTCGGTACTGACGCCGGCCACCGCCTCGGTGAAGCGAAGCCGCCAGGCCATCATCAGCGTGCCGCCGCCGTCGGGCGCAACCCGGTGGCGGCGGAAGTCGGGCACCGGCGCGCCCGGCGCGCGCAGCCGCAACTGCGGCGGCGCGTTCTCGGGGAAGGCCAGTTGCCGCCGGTATTCGGCGCTGTTGGCGTCCGCCACCGCATCGGCGACGGCGCCTGCGGCGAGCGTGACGGTGATGGCCTCGACGCCGTCCGGCGAACCGCCGCTGACCGGCGCCGCGCCGCTGGTTTGCAGCGGAATGTGCAAATTGGCGCCGTCGGCCACGGCATCGCCGGCAAGCGCCGCACCGGTTATCCATTCGCTGGAGGTGGTGACGGCAATCTGCGCGCGCGCCGCGAAGTCGTTCAGCGTGACCGCCTCGTTGAACACCAGCGTCGCGGTCGCCCGGTTGCCCGCGGGAAAGTCCATCAAGGCGCCCGTCAGCACCGGCGCGACGGTGTCCGCCACCTCGTGCGCATCACCGGTGAACGGCAGGCCCTCGATGCCCTGCCCCGGCGCGTCCCTTGCGGCGATGGTCGCGCTCTCATCCACTTGCAGGCGGTAGAAAACGGGCGCGCCAATCCGCTGGACCAGGCTGCCGGTCGAGACGATGTATTCGCGCGAGACAATGCTGTCGGCGTTGACGACCGTGCCGCCCAGCGCCGTTTCATCGGCGCAGGAATCGGCGGCGGCGTCCACCGCGCACACGACAAAGTCGCCGCTGCCGACGCCGCTGACCGGCTCGGTGAAAACAACCGTCCAGCCGGCGCTGGAGGTGGTGTCCGGGTTTTCCTGTGCATCGCCGCGCGCCGCCGCCGAAACCACCCGCGGCGCCGCCGTGTCGTGCAGCGTGAAGAAGTCGGTGCGCGCCGCCACGCTGTTGCCGTCAAAACCGCCGGCGGGGATGTCCTCGATGGCGCCTTCGGGGAAGGCGATTTGCAGGAAATTCGTCGCCGTGACCGGCACCGCGCCGTCCAGCGGCGCAGGCCCGCTGATTTCAAGCGCAAGGCGCAATTCCCCCGCCTCCAGCACCGCGCCGGTTACGCGGATGCCGCTGATGGCGTCGTTCAGGACCGCGGTGCGGTCGTAGCCCGCCGGGTCGCCGGCAAGCGACGCCGCCGACGCCGTCGAGAGTCCGGCGTTGAACAGCGCAACCAGGGCGTCGGTTGTCGCCGCCGCGCGCCGCACATCCTCGTCAAAGCGGTAGATGATGGTCGTGTTGCCGGTCGAGATGGAGGGCGGCGCGGTCAGCCGCGGCGGCGTCTCGTCGCGCAGCGTCAGCACGCCGCGCGCGCCGTCGGGGCCGGTTTGCACGACGCCGCCGAGGGCGCGGGTTTTCGGCGGCACTTCGCGGATGACATTGGTGTCGGTCGTCGCCGGCAGGTAATACAACGGCGCGCCCGACGGCTCGGCCAGTTCAATGGTGTAACCGGCGGTCGAGGCGGCGGCGGTGAACTCGAAACCCGCGCCGGCGAAGGTGTCGGCGCCGCGGCGGGATTGGGCGTCGCTGACGCTCGCGGTGCTCGAGGCCAGCGCGTAAATGTCAAAACTGTTGGCCGCCACGCCGGTGACCGGCTCAGTGAAAGTGACCGTCCATGTAACCCGTCTCGTCGTGCCGCCGGCGACAAGGCCGGCTTGCGCCTCGACGGCGGCGATGACCGGCGCGGCGTTGTCGTTGAACCCGAAGTCCGCCGTCTCGCCGCTTGCCAGCAGGTTGCCGGTCGCATCCTGCCAGCGTATGCCGGCGTCGCCGGTGTAGGTCAGCAGCGTGATGCGCGCGCGCTCGCGCCCTTCGGGCGAGGCGCCGTTCAGCGGCGGCGGCCCCTGTGTCGCGACGGCGAACCGCACCTCGGTGCTGCCCCCCGCCGGAATCGTCGGAAACGATGTCAATGCCGCCGTCGTAATCCAGCCGCCCGGACTGTCGGTGATTTCAATGTCGGCAATGCTGCCCGTCGCCGCGTCAAACTGCACCGGCTCGCTGAAGGTCAGCGTCAGGTTTGCGTTGGCGTCGTCGAGGCGGGCGCTCATCAGCGTCGGCGCAACAAGGTCTTCCGAGGTGTGGAAGGCGCCGCGGCGGTTGTGCCCGCCCATCGTCGCGCGCCGGTCTTCGGCGGGGAACAGCGCGTTGCCGGCGTCGTCGGCGATGGCGGCGGCGATCAATTCAACGGTGTAGCCGAAGCCCGCCGGCGGGTACTGCGACGGCGTCAGCGGCCCGAGCGCAATCGCGTAGGTCGCGCTGGCGGCGCCGGCGCTTTGCCGCGTCACCATCACATTCACATCGTTCGCGAGTTGGCCGCCGGTGTTTTCGCCTGCGAGGCTCACCTCCAGCACGCGGATGCCGCTGCTTTGCAGGTTCACGCGTTCGCTGAAGCGGGCGCGGAAATTCATCACATAGCCGCCGGAAGCCGATGTCCGGTTGACCGCCGTGAACTCGAGCAGCCCCGGCCTCAGGTCGTCGCCGAACGCCAGCGCCCGCGACGGCGTCTGGTGCGTCTCCGCCGGGTGGTCTTCGGCGTCCGCGACATTGTCGGTGATGTCGCCGACGAAGTTCCGCGCCAGCCGGATTTGCAGCCGCTCGGCGCCGTTTGCCGAGCGCGCCGCGCCTTCCTGAACGGCGCCGCCGAGCGTGCGCACAACCAGCGTCGCCGTCGTGTTCGAGTCGGTCGCCAGCGAAACCACCTCGACGCCGGTGATGCCGTCCGGGTTCAGCACCGACAGCACAAAGTCGGCGGTGGAGACGGCGGCGGCGTTGAAGTCGGGGCTGAAGGCGAGGCGCACGGTGTCGTTGTTGTCAAACGACGCCGCCGTCATCTCCGGCGCGGCGTTGTCGTGCGCCGGCAGTCGCGCCAGATGGTAGCCGGCGGCGACGCTCGCGCCGTCGCCCGCCGTCAGGCTTTGCCCGGCGGCGACGGCGACGGCGCCGCCGGCGGAATCGCCCGACAGCGTCAGTTCAATGACGCGCGGCGACGCCAGCGCGGCGGCGGTGATGGAAACGCCGCCGCCGGTGTGCGCGAAAACCGCCGGCGAAAGCGGCCCTTGCAGCGGCTCGCTCATCACCAAGTCAACGCGCCGCCCGTCGCCGTACAGATTCACCTCCACCGCCCACGGGTCGCCGTTGGTGGCGATGTCGTCGAAGCGGTTGCCGGCGTACGCCAGATGGCCGCGGTCGCGCCCGCCCGCCACCAGCGTTCGCAGGCCGCTCCAGCCGACTGCGGCGATGCCGACATCGGTGCGGGTGGCGGTGTCGGCGATGTCGCACTCCACACGGAACAGGTCGCGGTAGTCCGTCGTCAGTTCGCCGAAGCGCGTGCGGTTGGCGGCGGCGTCGCCGGCGTCGTAGGCATCGGCGCCTGTGGCGGTGAAAGTCCACGCCGTCGTGCCGGTCGCCGCCGTCATCGCCGTTTGCAGATAGAACCCGTCTTGACGGGTCGCGGTCAGGCCGGCCCTCGCGGCGCGGCAGTTGTTCAGGACAGCGGCGTCGTGGGCGATGCCGAATGTCGTCTGCGACAAAAAGGCGCTGCGCGCGGCGCCGTCCGGCGGCGTCAGCCGCGCCTGTGCGTCAAACGAGAAGGTCGCGCCGTTGACGACCGGGTTGGCGAGTTGATAGGCAATTCGGCTGTCGTCGCCGCAATCATCGCAGGCCAGCATCTCCGGGGTGTCGGCGTAGAGACTGTTGCCGACAACAGTGCTGAACCCGACGGGGGTCTCGTCGTCTATCGTCACCGTGGCGGTGGGCCGCGCCGACGCGACCCGCGACCCCGAACTGCCGTCAAACTGAAGGCTCAGTGTGAACACCTCGTCCGGTTCCGACACCAAATCGTCCAGAATCTCCAGATTCAGGCAGCGCCTCTGCTCCGAGGCGGAACTCGTGAAATCGGCGAGGCGGCCGTCGCCGGTCAGCGTGTAATCCGTGTCGCGCGCGGCGGTGACGCTGTTCACGGCGACGCTCGCCGTCACCGTCCGGTTGAGACTGTAGCCGGGAACGACGACGCAAATCGTCGTCGTCACGCCTTCGGCCAGCGTGTATTCCGCCTGCTCAAAATCAACCCGGATGTCGTCGTCGTCCGCGATGATGATTGTTCTGGTTGTTCTATGAATCTCCAAGCCGCTGGTAAATCCCGCGACCACCTGTCCGCTGTCGTAACTCAGTTGAAACGCCTTGTCTTCTTCCGCGACATCGTCGTCAATCAGAACCAGCGGAGGATGGACAACTCTCGAATCAAATGTGTTGCTCCGTGCTCCCCGCCTGATGGATGTGGATGTGGTCAGGCGATAGTCCTGACCCTCCACGGCGTCAAACATGGCGCCGGGCGCGGCGCCCGTCTCCCAGGGAAAATCCACATCCCGCACCGAGGCCGATGACAGATGCGGAGCCTGATCCGGCCTCAAGGTTCCCTGCGATTCGGATACCCGGATGGGGGTTGTTCTGGCAGTGTTGCGGTCTATCCTCCAGCGATTTTCCCGAATAAACTCGTTGTCCAATACCGCCAGCACTGTCTCCTGCACCGGGGAAAAGTTGGCGGCAATTCTCGGATCCTGCTGCTCACCCAACTCCCTGGCTTCAGCATGCGTAAGGATGCGAACATCGAACAACTCTTCATCTTCAAGCCCAACACTGTCATCAACGATGTCAAAGTTACTGACCTCAATGGTAGAGTTCAATCCGAAGGAGCGTGTAAATACGCGCCCAAGACTCGGAAGACTCGGAACAACGGTATCGCGCAGGATTTCCTGCAAAGATCCCCGAAAAACAATCCGCAAAGCCGGCTGGCCGTCAAATCGGTTTGCGCCGACATTCGTTATCTGCACGAAAAACCCCGGGTCGGATCTCGTATCTTCAACAAAATCATGCCGGTCTCTCAAGAAGCCAAACACCAAACGGTCATCTTCCTGAATGGTGATGCCGGTGGTGCTCGCCTCGCCCGCCGTGACCAGCCCGCTGGCGCTGGTTCCGCCAATCAGCGCGTCATCAATGACAAGGCCCAGCGTTCTGGTGGTCTCGTACCCGTTCACATGCGGTATCGCGATTTTCGCCGGCGCGCCCGTCTCGCCGGCGGGCAGTGTTACCCGCGTGTTCGCCGTGCCGGCGGGCAGCGCCGTATCGCCGGCGGCGTTGAAGAAGCGGTAATCCCCGGTGCCGGCGACAACGCCCATGCTCGTGGGGATGCTCAGGCTGAGCGGCGCAAGCCTCACCGTCACATCCTCCCCGGCCGTGCCGGGCGGCTCAAACCGCAGCCGCGGGTTGGCGGTGTTGGTGGCGCCGGGCGCCGCCTCGCTGATCAGATAACCGGTGCGCTCAAACACCACCCGCCGCGGGTCGCTTTGGGCGATGGTCGCGCTCTGCGATGAGTTCAGCATCCGCGGCACTCCCGCGCCGCGGGCCGCCTCGTCCAGATGCATCACAAAGACCTCGGCGCGCTCGGTCACCTCGTCATCCACGGCGGTTACGCTGACCATCGCCGTCGTGGCGCCGGGTTCCATGATGAAAAAGCCGCTGTCCGGCTCGTAGTCGGCGGCGTCGGCGTTCGCCGTCGCGGCGGACGCATCGGCGGCGATGCGCCACGGAATCGCGGCGGTGTTCTGGCGCGTGCTGCCGCCCAATGTCACCGTGAACGAGACGCTGAGACTCTCGGATGTCGCGCCGCCGCCGCTCAAGGCGACGGTGACTTCATCGTCGTCCAATATGGACGCGACCGGCGCCTGCCGGACGCCGACCGTGGTTTCATCAAACACCAGCGCGAAGGTTTCCCGGCCCTCGGCCAGCGCGTCGTCGGCGACGGCGACGGCGATGCTGCGGCTCGTGCCGGCGGCGTCGCCCGCGGCAAAGGCCACGCTGCCTGTTTGCGCGGTGATGAAGTCGTCGGCGTTCGCCGCGACCGCGCCGCGCCCCTCGATGGCCCAGTTCAGCGTCAGCCCGCCGCCGGCGATGTCGGCGCCGGACTCGAAAACAACGGAATACATCGCGGTGGTGCCCTCGGCAATGCTGTCCGGCCCGGCGACGGCAAACACGCGGTCTCTGGAGTCGCTCGCGGCGATGGTCGCCGTCGCCGTCATCGCCGCGGGCACTTCGCCGGCGGCGCCGGTTGCGCGCTCCAGTTCAAACACAAAGGTTTCCGCCCCCTCCGTCACAAAGTCCTTGAAGACGGCAACCTCGGCGGTCATGCGGCTGTCGCCGGGCGCGAAGGTCAGCGTGCCGGCGGGAAAATTCGCGGCGGCGGCGCGGTCGCCGAAGTCGCCGGCTTCGGCGGTGTTCATCGCGCCGGTCTGCGTGGTTTGCCAGGCCATCGTCAGGTCGTTGTCGCGCGCGCCGCCGGCCAACTCGACGGTGAAGACCGCGTCGTCGCCTTCGCTGACCGGCTGCGACGGCGGGGTGAGCGTTGCCACGACCGGATCGTTGTCGGCAATGACAACGGCGACGCCCGCCGTTGACGCGAGGCGAAGCGTGACGCCGCCGACACGGGCGGTCACCAGTTCCAGAAACACCTCAAAGGCTTCGTCGGCTTCGTTGCGGTTGTCGTCGTGAACCGGAATCTCCAGGTTGACGCCGGTGTCGGTGCCTGCGGCCAGCGTCAGGACGCCCTCGGGGAACTCGCTGTCCAGGCCGCCGCCGAAGTCGGCGGGCCGCGCCCCGGCAGCGGTGCCTGTGACCCGGTAACGCACCTGCGCGTCGCCGTTGATTGCGCCGGACAGGCGCACGCTGAAGGCCGCGTTCGCACCCTCGGCCACCGGCGCCGCGGGGCCGGACAGGCTGACGACGCCGACGGCGTCGGCGGCGATGGCCGCCTCACGCGACGGGTTGGCGGGCAGCGTCGGCTGCTCGGTGCTTTCGGCGCTTGCGCCGGTCAGCGTCAGCGTGAAGGTTTCGCGCTCCTCGGTCGTGAGGTCGGCGGCGAGCGGTATCGCAATCGTCGCGCTGGAATTCGTGCCCTCGGCGATGACCACGCCGCCGGAAGGAAACACGCCGCCGGCGAAGTCCGCCGCCGCCGCCGGATTGTCGCCGCTGCCGGCGACAACATATTGAACCGTGGTGGCGCTGCTGGCGCCCGGTATGCGCACGGTGAAGGTCGCGCTCGCGCCCTCGGCCACCGGCGCCGCGGGGCCTGCGTCCAGAATCACGCGGCGCGCGGGCGGGTCGTTGATGACGACATCAACGCCGACCCGGTTCGGGTTTCTGGCGCTGACGCCGGAAGCCGGCAGCGGGAAAACGCCGCCGTTGCCCTGAAACGCGACATTCACCGACACCGCGAGCGTCTCGGTCGCCGCCTCGGCGACGGAATCGGCGATGAAGCGGATGCGGACAACGGCGCTGTCGCCGCCCGCGGGAATCGTCAAATTCCGGTTGCTTGCGCCGTGCCCGCCGAAACCCGCGGGCGCGAGCACCTGGTAGTCGCCGCCGTCCACCGTGGTGGGGCTGGTCGCGGAGTCAATGATCCAGGTGGCGACGAGGTCTTGCGTCAGCGGATAGCCGCCCTGCAATCGCAGCGTGTAGTCGGCCACATCGCCCTCCGCCACCGCGGAAGGGCCGGTGAAGGTGAAAGTGAAATCGTCGTTGCTCTCGGCGATGGTCGCCGACGCCGTGTCCTGCGGCGGCGGGCCGGTCGCGGTCATGCCGCCCTCGGCGCCGGTCAGCAACACGCTGAAAGTCTCGGCGCCTTCGTTGCCGGCGTCGTTGAACACCGGAAGGCGTATTTGGGCGGTGCTGTTGACGCCCGGCGTGATGGTCAGCATGCGGCTGGCCGGGAATGCCGCGAGCGGCGCGGTGTTGCCGGCGTTGCCGAAATCGTTCGCCGACGCCGGCGACGACACGCCCGGCAACACCGACCAGGTTACGACGGTGTTCTGCGTTGTTTGCCCGCGCGCAGTAACGGTGAAAACGGCCTCGCCGCCCTCGGCGACTTCCGCCGACGGCCCGGCGATGATAACGCCGTCGGCGGCGATGGCGGCGACCAGCAGCGAATTGGCCGCCGGCGCCACCGCGCTGTCGCTTTCGGCGCCGGTCAGCAAAATCCGGAAGGTTTCCTCGCCTTCGGGCAGGCTGTCGTCGTCCCGAATGGACAGTTCCATCATCGCGGACGGATTGGCGCCCGCAGGGATGACGACTTCGCCGGACGGGAATTCACCGCCGGCGAAGTCCGCCGCAGACGCCGGGTTGGCGCCGAAACCGGAAACAACATAAGTGGCCGTGGTCGTGTCGGCGATGGTGCCGACAACGCGCACGGTGAAAGTCGCGGTGGCGCCCTCGGCCACCGCCGCGGCGGGGCCTGCGGACAGCAGCACGCGGCCATCAGACGGGTCGGTCAGCGTGGTCTGCACGCTGCGCGCGGCGCCGATGATGGGAAAGACGCCGTCGTTGCCCCGGAACGGGGCGCCGCCGACGGACACCTGGATGGATTCCGCCGCCGTCTCGGTGACATCGTCGTCGGCGATGCGAACCAGCAGCGTGCCGGCGGTGGTGCCGGCGGCGATGGCGAGGTAGCCGGTGGCCGCCGCCGGGGCGCCGCCGAAGGACGTGGCGCCGGGGGTCAGGATTTGCAGGTCGGCGGGCGCGGCGGCGCCGCCGACGGCGACTTCGTACGGCACTTGCAGCGTGCTGACCGGCGCGTCGCCGCTGATGAGGAAGTCGTATTCGGCGGTGTCGCCCTCGACCGCGGTCGCCGGGCCTTGCAGCGACAGGATGAAGTCGGCGCTGGCGCTGATTTCGACGACGGCGAAACGGCTGCCGGACAGCGCGGTGGCGCCGCCTTCGGCGCCGGTCAGGCGGACGGCGAAGAGTTCAACCGCCTCGTTGCGCCCGTCGCGCAACACCGGAATGGTGATGTCGGCGGTGGCATTCGTGCCAGCCTCGACGCGCACTTCCTGCGCCGACAAAAACCTTTCCAGCGGCGTTGTCGTGCCGGGAGCGCCGAGGTCCTGCGGCTGCGCCGAACCGGAGATGCCGACGCCGGTGATGCTGTAAGTGGCCGTCGTCGCCATCGCCGTCGTGCCGTGCACCGTTATCGTGAAGACGGCGTTGCCGCCCTCGCTGACAGTCTGGTTCGCCGGAGCAATCGAGACCTCCGGCGCCTGCGCCGTCGCCGCGCCCGGGTACAAGACCGCGCCGACGACGAGAGACAGGGTCGCAAAAGCGAATGAATGGAATCTGTTCACACCTGGTGCATGTGCGGGAACAAAGGCCGTGCATGCCCCTGTCCAGGCGCGGCATTATACCCGAACCGCCGTTCACCGGCCAATTCGCGCCTTTGGCGGCGCGGGGGGTGGGGTGAGCGATGGGACTCGAACCCACGACATCAGGAGCCACAATCCTGTGCTCTACCAACTGAGCTACGCCCACCTCTGGCGCGCCTGGCAGGACTCGAACCTGCTACCTCCGGTTTAGAAGACCGATGCTCTTTCCAGATGAGCTACAGGCGCCGTGGTCGGGGCAAGAGGATTTGAACCTCCGACCTCCTGCTCCCAAAGCAGGTGCGCTCCCAGACTGCGCCATGCCCCGCCGCGCCCGATTATAACGCAAGCGCCATAACGCAGGCGCGGGCGGCGGTTGTGGACACCGGCGCGAGAACGGGTAACATATAAGACCTGATTCACCACCAACCCGGGATACAAACCATGTCTAAACTGCTTCCGAATTTTTCCGCCGCCTGCTGCACACTGCTGGCGCTGGGCATGACGGCGTGCGCCGACGCCGACGCCCCGCGCGTGCGCCTTGCGACCAGCCTCGGCGACATCGTCGTTGAACTCAACCCGGCCAAGGCGCCGGTGACGACCGAAAACTTCCTCGCCTACGCGCGCGACGGCTTCTACGACGGCCTGATTTTTCACCGCGTCATTCCGAACTTCATGATTCAGGGCGGCGGCTTTGAGGAGGGCATGCAGCAGCGGACGCCGCGCGCGCCGATCAAGAACGAGGCCGACAACGGCCTGCGCAACCTGCGCGGAACCATCGCCATGGCGCGCACCAACGACCCCCACTCGGCGACGGCGCAGTTCTTCATCAACCTGAAAGACAACGCCTTTCTCGACTTCAAGGCGCAGAACGCGCAGGGCTGGGGCTACTGCGTGTTCGGCAAGGTCGTCGAGGGGCTGGATGTGGTGGACAAGATCGCCGCCGGCAAGACCGTGCGCGCCGGCCCGTACAGCGATGTGCCCGAAAAAACCGTCACCATCAAAAAGGCGGCTGTCACCGGCGAATCATGACGCCGTTTGCGGCGGGCGATGTGCCCGAAAAAGCCGTCACCATCAGGAAGGCGGCTGTCGCCGGCGAATCATGACGCCGTTTGCGGCGGCGGGCGGCGCGGCTGAATGACCGCGCTGTTCGTCTCGGACTGCCATCTCAGTCCCGAACGCCCGCACATCATGGACTGCTTCGCCGGCTTCCTGCGGGGCCGCGCGAGGCGCGCCGACCAACTGTTCATCCTCGGCGACCTGTTCGACTACTGGGTCGGCGACGACGACCCGGCGGAGGAATTTGCCGGCGTCTTCCGGGCGCTGGCCGAACTCGGCGCGCGCATTCCGGTCTATTTCATCGCCGGCAACCGCGACTTCATGGCCGGCGCGCAATTCGCGCGGCGCACCGGCTGCCGCCTGCTGCCGGACCTGCATGTCCTCGACGCCGACCGCCCGACGCTGCTGATGCACGGCGACCTGCTGTGCACCGCCGACACCGGCTACCAGCGCTACCGCCGCATCATCCGCCACCCGCTGGCGATGGCGGCGGCGCGGCGTCTGAAACTCGACTGGCGCAGGCGCATCGCGCTGTCGCTGCGCCAAAGCAGCCGCCGCGCGATGGCCGGCAAGAGCGAGACCGTGATGGATGTTGAGCAGCGCGCCGTCACCGCCTGCATGCGCCGCTTCTCGGTGCGGCGGCTGATACACGGCCACACCCACCGCCCGGCGATTCACGACTTCACGGTGGACGGCGAACCGGCGCAGCGCATCGTGCTCGGCGACTGGTACGAACAAGGCAGCGTGCTTGAACTGGACAACGGACGCCTGCACACGCGCCCGCCGGACTGACACCGGCGGCGCTGTTCGGCGCACCTTCAACACAATACTCAGGCCAACCCAGGCTGATGCCCAAGTCCATACACCGGCGGCGCTGCCCGGCGCAATCTGAAAACAGAACTCAGGCCAACTTCAGGCCGATGACCAGGTCCATCACATTGGTTCCGGTCGGGCCGGTTACGATGAGGTCGCCCGACGCCTCCAGAAAAGCGCCGCTGTCGGCGCGCGCCAGGCAGTCGGCGGCGGACAGTCCGGCGCTTTCGCCGCGCGCGATGGTGCCGCCGTCCACGACGCCGCCGGCGGCGTCGGTCGGGCCGTCGGTGCCGTCGGTGCCGGCGGCCAGCAGAAACACATCGTCGCGCCCCTGAATCGCCGCCGCCGCCGCCAGCGCCAGATGCTGGTTGCGCCCGCCGCGCCCCGGCTTGTCGGGCAGGTGCATCAGTGTCTCGCCGCCGAGCACCAACACGCTGCGCCGCGCCTCGCACAGCCGCCGGCAGACCTGGCGCGCGGTGTCGGCGGCGTCGCCGTCGAGAAAATCGCCGGGGTCGGCGGCGTCGTGGCCAAGCGCTGCGGCCTTTTGCAGGCACGCGCGCCGGGCGTCGGCCAGCCGCGCGATGATGTGCGTCTCAATGGCGGCGAACGCGGCGTCGTCCGGCGCCGGCACCGCGCGAACGCCTTGCAACGCGGCGGCGACTTGCGGCGGATAATCAGCGGCGTTGAAGGTCTCGCGCACCGGCGTCAGCAGGCCCGAACCGATGACGCCGGGGTCGTCGCCCGGCACATCGGAAATCAGCAGGTTGAGCGCCGGGCAGTTGTTCAGGTGCGGCGCGAGCCGCCCGCCCTTGATGCGCGACACCGCGCGCCGCACCGTGTTCATGCGCGCGATGTCCAGGCCGTTGTCAAGCAGCGCGCGCGTCAGATGTTCCAGGCCGCCGGGGGTCAGGCCGTCGGCGGGCGCCTCGACCAGGCTCGACGCGCCGCCCGACAGCAGAAACAGAAAGCGGTTGCCGGGGCGCGCCCATGAACCGAGGCAGTCGAGCAGCGCCGCGCCGGCCTCAAGGCTGGCGGCGCCCGGCACCGGATGGTCGGACTCAATGCAGCGCACGCCGGGGCGCCGCGCCAGATCGTCATCCAGATGGCCGTGCTTGGTGATGACGAGCGCGCGTTCAATGTGCTGCGGCAGCGCATCAAACGCGCCGGCGGCCATCGCCGACGCCGCCTTGCCGACGGCGACCAGATGCACCGGCGACGGCGGCGGCGGATGCGCGGCGAAGTAGGCGCGAACCGCGTCGCGCCCGCGCACGCGCGCCAGCCCGGCGTTGAAAATGTCGGCCAGGTCGGCGCGCGCGGCGGACGCGGCGGACGCCCCGCAGGAAGCCGTCACTTCGGCGCGCCGTCCAGGATATAGACGAGCGAACCCGGCGCGAGTTGCCCGAACAGCGCGACGATGTCGTCGTTCTTCATGCGCACGCAGCCGACCGACGCCGGCGAGCCGATGTGCTTTTCATCCACGGTGCCGTGAATGTAGATGCAGCGCCGCAGCGAATCGCGCGCGCCGCCGCGGTTGACGCGCGGCTCCAGGCCGGCCAGTTGCAGGATGCGCGAGCAGATGGCGTCATCGCCGCCGGGCGCGTCCGGTTCGGCGATTTCCCCGACCGGGCGGCGCGCGACAAAACGCGAGAACAGCGGCTCGCCGTCGCCGATTTTCCTGAAGACATAATGCGCGCCGGTCGGCGTGCGCCACGAACCCTCGTCGCCGCCGAGGCCGTAGCGCGAGGTCGAGACCGGGTAGCACGCCCGCAGGCGGCGCCCGGAAACAACGCACAACTGCTGCGTCGCCGGGTCCACGACGGCCAGCGGCAGGTGCGCGCGCCGCGGGTATTCGCGGCAAAGGCGTTTCGCCTGACCGCGCCAGTCGAAGCCCGGACGCACGACCTTCACCCCGCGCGCCGCTCAGCCGACGCTGCGAAGACCGGAACCGCGCCCGCCGCGCCGCCCGGCGTCGTCGCCGCGCAACCGTTCCAGCCGGTCGAAATAGCCGCTCTCCGGCTCGACCACATAGTCGCCGTCGAACACCGAGCAATCGAAACGCTTCAGCGCCGGGTTGCCGCGGCGCACCGAGTCCACCAGCGCCTTCAGGTCCTGGTAGATCAGGCGGTCGGCGCCGATGACATCGCACACCTGGCGCGGCGTGCGCCCGTGCGCAATCAACTCGCCCGGCACCGGCATGTCAATGCCGTAGATGTTCGGGTGGCGCACCGGCGGCGACGCCGACATGAAATAGACTTTCCTGGCGCCGGCGTCGCGCGCCATCTGTATGATCTGGCGCGAGGTCGTGCCGCGCACGATGGAGTCGTCCACCAGCAGCACATTCTTGTCCTTGAACTCCGGCTCCAGCGGATTCAGTTTCTGGCGCACCGACTTCTGCCGCTCGGTCTGCCACGGCATGATGAAAGTCCTGCCGATGTAGCGGTTCTTGATAAAACCCTCGCGGTAGCGCAGCCCCAGCCGCACCGCGAATTCCAGCGCCGCGGTGCGGCTTGTGTCGGGCACCGGAATGACGACATCAATGTCGTGGTCGGGCCACTGCCGCTTGACCTTGTCGGCGAGGTTCTCGCCCATGCGCATCCGCGCCTTGTGGACGAAGACCTCGTCCATCACCGAATCCGGGCGCGCGAAATAGACATACTCGAAGATGCAGCCGTGGTAGCGCGCCGAGCGCGCGCACTGCTCGGCGTAGAGTTCGCCGTCGCGGTCAATGTAGATGGCCTCGCCCGGCGCCACATCGCGGACGATGTCAAAGCCGAACGACTTCAGCGCGACGCTTTCCGACGCGAACAGATACTCGGCGCCGGCGCCGCTCTCGCGCACGCCGTAAATCAGCGGGCGAATGCCGTGCGGGTCGCGGAACGCCAGCAGGCCGAAGCCGGCGAGCAGCGCGACGCCGGCGTAGGCGCCGCGGCAGCGGTGGTGCAGACGGCTGACGGCGTTGAAGACCTCGCGCGGCCCCGGCACCAGCGAACGCTGGTTCAGCAACTCGTGGGCGAACACATTCAGCAGAATTTCGGAGTCGGACTCGGTGTTGATGTGGCGCCGGTCCTGGTCGAACAACTCGGCGATCAGGCGTTCGGAATTGGTCAGGTTGCCGTTGTGCGCGAGCGCGATGCCGTAGGGGCTGTTGACATAGAACGGCTGCGCCTCCGATTCGCTGCCGCTGCCGGCGGTCGGGTAGCGCACATGGCCGATGCCGGTGTTGCCGCGCAGGCCGTGCAGGTGGCCGGAATCGAACACATCGCGCACCAGGCCGTTGCCCTTGCGCTGGTAAATCTTGCCGTCGCCGCAGGTGACGATGCCGGCGGCGTCCTGGCCGCGGTGCTGGAGCAGCACGAGGCCGTCGTAGAGCGTCTGGCTGACGCGCGCGTGGCTGTGGATGCCGAGAATGCCGCACATCAGATGAAGTCCTCCGGGTCGGCGCCGCGCCGCAGGCCGGGGTTCAGCATGAAGTAGTCCGAGTACGGTTCCGGCAGCACCGACACGACGAAGCCCGCGCCTTCAAGAAACGGCGGCAGAAACAGCGCGCCGCGCCACCACGGCGAGGACGGCACCTCGGTCAGGCTGAACAGCAGCACCAGCAAAACGACGATGGCGCTGCCGCGCACCAGGCCGAAGACGCCGCCGAAAAAGCGGTTGGCGCCGCTGAGCGCGCCGGCGTTGACGGCGCGGTTGATGCGGCGCGCGATGAAGCGCCCGACAACCAGCACCAGCAGCGCGATGGCGACAAAGGACGCCGCCCGCGCAAGGTCTTCCGCGCCCGCCGTCAGGCCGGCGACGGCCAGTTCGCGCCCGCGCCATTCCTCCGGCAGCCAGCGCAGCGGGTAGTCGGCAAAACGAAACGCGGCGAAAAACGCCAGCAACAGCGTCGCCAGCGACGCGACCTCGCGGACAAAACCCTTGTAAATGCCCAGCACCATCGAGACAAAAACAATGACAAAGATGAAAATATCGAGATACGCCATCGCCGCAGACTCCGTTCAGCCGTCAACGACCGGGGTGAAAATATCGGGATATGCCATTGTCGCAGATGCCGTTCAACCGCCGTGGCCGTCGTCGTCGTCACCCTGCGAGCGGACCAGCGCCGTGATGCCGTGTTTCTTTTTCAGGTCGCGGACGATTTGCTCCGCCGCGCCGCGGCTTTTGTGCGGGCCGATTCTGACGAAATAAACCGGCGCGCCCCGCCGGTCCTGCGCTTCCTTGAAGAAAACCGGATCAAACCCCGCCTTGCTGAGCGTGGCGCGCAAACTGTCGGCGTTCTCCCGCACCGAAAAAACGCCGGCCTGCACAACCCACAGCGCCCGCGCCGCGCCGTCGGGCGCCCGCGCCGCGCCGTCGCGGACAACCGGCGCCGCCGCCCGCAGCGGCCCTTTCATCGGCGCCCGCCGCACCGCCGTGCCGGTCGTGCCGGCGGCCTCCCCCTGCGCCCGCTCAAGCGCCGGAAAATGCTGCCCGAAAACAATCGCCGGTTTTTCCGGCGCCTCAATCCTGACCTGCGAAAACTCGCGGTAGCCCTCGCCGTCAAACAACGCCGGCAGCACAATGACCGCAAGCGCCACGACAATCACGGCCCCCGCAAGCCTCTCCTTCATCGGCTGCTCCATGCCCTTATTATATGGGAATTCCCGGCAAAGGCCGAAACCCTCAAAGGTGGCCGTCGCGTTTCAGGACGCGCACCAGGAAATTGCCGGAGGCCTCGACCAGATTGAAGGGAGGCCCGCTGTCCGGCTTCTCACCCGCCATGATCAGGTAGCGGGTAATCGGCGTCGGCGCGCCGTACTCTTTGGTGCCGATTCTGATGTCGGCGGACGCGAAGATGCGGTACTCCGTCTGCGCCAGCAGGTAGTTGTCCGGCGGCCCTTCGGACGGCGACAACAGCCGCCTCAATTCCGGAAACCGGCGGTGCGTGAAAACCGTGAAATGTTTCGCCAGATGCTCGTGATAATTCCCGGCATGGTGGTTCGTCATGAAGTACAACGGCATGCCGCGCGGAATCAGCCTCTTCAAATCCTTGACGAAGCAGTTGGTGAGCCAGCCGCACACGGCCCCGAAACCGGGGAATTTCCTCCGGCTGAGCACTCCTTCCAGCCGGATAATCCTGAAATGCACGGCGGCATACTCTTCGCCGAGGGCGCGCAGCACCGGGCCTGCCAGCGACTCCACCAGCGCGGAAGGCTTGAACCCCACTCCGATGCCGGCAATGCGCGCACGATCATAGTAGTGATTCAGCGGAATGGTGGCGTGGGTCATCGCATCGGCGGGCAGCGTTTTGGAGATGACGCGGTAGTCGCGGTTCTGCCCGTCGGAGACCGGGGATACACCGGGCAGGCGCAGGCATTCCGTGTCCGGGATTCCGAGCGAGCCAAAATCATCCCGCGACACGACGGACAGCTGGCAATCCCTGCTGTCGCCGTTTCTGTACTGTATTCGCAACAGGGAATTCTCCAGATCCGTGTAGCGGCTCCAGCCGGGCGGCGGAAGATGTCCGCGGTTGTGCCGGGCCTCCAGGTTGGGAGGCGGCACAACCAGCGTGCGCCCCAGGCAGGCCGCCTCCCTGATTTGCGTTCCCAGGTTGGAAAAGTTGTGTATCAGGCCTCCGGTCGAGCCGACGGATGCATACACAAGATATCCCGGCGCATCGGTCATCGCGCCGCCGGCGCCGTCCCGGCCAGGGCCTCGGCCACGGTCAGCATTGAGCCGAACACCAGCAGGCGTTCGCCGCCGCCTGTGTGCGACGCCGCCTCGCGGTACGCCTGCGCGACCGACGGGAAATGCCGCACCGTGCCGGCGCCGGCGTGGCGGCGCACAATCTCGCACAGTTGCGCGAGCGGCAGCGCGTCCGACGACCCGGCCTCGCCCAGGTACCAGCAGTCCACCAGCGGCGCGACGATCCGGACGACGCCCTCGACATCCTTGCTCGACAGCATCGAGAACACCGCGTGCAAACGCCCCGTGCCGTCCAGCGCGCGCAGGTTGCCGGCCATGACCTCGGCGCCGTGCGGGTTGTGCGCGATGTCGAAGATGTGCAGGCGTTCGCCGTCCGGCGCCGCGACGCGCCGTATCTGGAAGCGCCCGTGCAGTTGCACATTGGCGAGTCCGCGGCGCACCGCGTCCGGCGCGACCTGGAAATGGCCGCGCAAGTGCGCGAGCGCGGCCAGCGCGCAGCACGCATTCTGCAACTGAATCTCGCCGTAGAGCGCCGGCGGCGGCAGATTCTCAAGGCCGCCGCCGCGCGCGACGAAGTCCCAGCCGTGGTCGTGTTTGCGGTAGTTGAAGTCAACGCCGAAACGCTCGACCGCGACGCCGCGCCGCGTCAACTGCTCGATGGCGCCGCGCGGCGGCTGCGGGTCGCCGTAGATGCACGGCCTGCCGGGGCGGGCGATGCCGGCCTTCTCGGCGGCGATGGACTCGCGGTCGCTGCCGAGCCATTCGGTGTGGTCAATGCCGATGCCGGTGATGACGGCGACATCGGCGTCCACGATGTTGACCGCATCGAGCCGCCCGCCGAGGCCGGTCTCCAGAATGACGACATCCGGCGAACAGCGGTGAAAATGCCACAGCGCCGCCAGCGTGCCGACCTCGAAGAAACTCAGGCTGATGTCGCCGCGCTGCCGCTCGATGACCTCAAACGCCTCGCACAGCGCCGCGTCGCCGGCGCACTCCCCGCCAACGCGGATGCGCTCGTTGTAGCGGTGAATGTGCGGCGAGGTGTAACTCGCGGTCGCGCAGCCGTGCTCGCGCAGAATGGATTCAAGCAGCGCCACCGTCGAACCCTTGCCGTTGGTGCCGGCCACCGTGACGACCGGCCACGGCGCCGGCAGCAGCCCGATGCGCAGCGCGACCTCGCGCACGCGCTCAAGCCCGAGTTCTATCTCCGCCGGGTGGGCGCGCTTGTGCCGCCTGAGCCAGCACCGCAGGTCGTCCGCGGCGCCGGCGCGGTTGATGGCCGTCCCGTTCACGGTCACTCGCGCAGGCGCGCGCAAGACCGCCTGATTTCAGATGTCGTTTTCATGAAAAACCGGATAAACTCGGTATTCTATCAAACCGCAACCGCATCAAATCATCCCGCAAACCGATGACTCCCCGCGCGACATGAGATTCCTGGCCGCCGCCGTCACGCCGGTAACCTGGGCCGACCTGGCGCGCGGCGCGCGCGCCGCCGCCGCGCGCGACGGCGTCGCCGAATTCGAGCGCGCGCTCGGCGCCTGGTTCGGCGGCGCGCACGCCTGCACATTCGGCTCGCTGATGCGTTCGGTCAAGGCGTGCATGCTGGCGGTGCGCGGAACTTCGACGCGCCGCCGGGTCGTGCTGTCGCGCTACTCCTGCCCCAGTTTCGCGCACGGCATTCTCGCCGCGGGCCTTGAGATCGAGTATTGCGACACCGACCCGTGCACGCTCGCCTTCGACATGGAATGCTTCCGGCGCATTGACCTGTCGCAGGTGTGCGCCGTGGTCTGCGCCAACCTCTTCGGCCTCGCCTACCCGGTGCGCGACATCGCCGCCGCGTGCAAGGCCGGCGGCGCGGCGCTGGTCGAGGGCGTGGACTACGGCATCGGCACCGAATCCGGCGGCGCGCGCCTCGGCACGCTCGGCGACTTTGCGATACTCAACTTCCAGGAAGGCAAGGCGCTGCCCATCGGCGGCGGCGCGGTCGTCACCCGCCACGGCGACGCCATGGAGCGGGTGCCGGGGTTTTCGCGGCGGCGCCCGCGCGGGCGCCGGATGCTGACGCTGGCGGCGTTCAGAATCCTGACCAATCCGCACGCCTACGGCCTTTTCATCAAAGCCGCGCAAATCGGAAAAGTCAACCTGCGGCGGCGCTTCTCGATGGAGGACACCATCCGCAAGACACGCGCCGAATACGACTACGCGCCGGAAGGCGGCGCGCTCGATTCGGTCTCCGACTTTCAGGCCGGCGTCGGCATGGCGCTGCTGGAGAAACTGGAACACCACATCGAGGTGCGGCGGCGCAACGCCGGCATCATCGAGGAGACGCTCGGCGGCGCGCGCGGCGTTGAACTGATCGAGCGCGACCCCGGCCTCGGCAAGACGCACTACATCCGCTACCCGTGCCTCGTCGCCGCCGGCGCGCGCGACGGCCTGATCGCGCACCTGCACCGGCGCCGCATCGAGGCCAGCTGGATGTATGTGGACCAGGGCATGGAGGTGGACGCCGCGCGCTTCCCCGGCGCGCGGCGCATCCGCGACTGCCTGGTGACGCTGCCGTGCCACCCGCATGTGACCGCCGACGACGCGCGGCGCATCGCGCGAACCACCGCCGAATTTCTCGCCTGACGATGTGTCTGAATACGGCGGCCTGTTGCGGAGACTCCGCCTCGCCCGCCGCCGCAAGGTGATGCGCCGCTTCGGGCCGCGCGGCTACGACGGCGGCGCTTCGGCGGGCGGCGGCGCCAGCAGCGACAGCATCGAGGCGATGCGCGCGCGCATCCCGGCGCGCGGCACGATCATGTCAATCGCGCCGTGTTCCAGAAGAAACTCGCTGCGCTGAAAGCCCTCCGGCAGGCGTTCGCGCACCGTCTGCTCGATGACGCGCGGCCCGGCGAAGCCGATGAGCGCGCCCGGCTCGGCGACGATGATGTCGCCCAGCATCGCCAGACTCGCCGAGACGCCGCCCATCGTCGGGTCGGTCAGCACCGACACGAACGGCAGGCGGCGGCGCGACAACTTCGCCAGCGCCGCGCCGGTCTTCGACATCTGCAACAGCGACACCAGCGCCTCCTGCATGCGCGCGCCGCCGCTCGCCGAGAAACAGACCAGCGGAACGCCGTCGCTGATGCAGCGTTCGACGCCCAGCTTGAAACGCTCGCCGACGACCGAGCCCATCGAGCCGCCGATAAAGCCGAACTCAAACGCCGCCGCCACCAGCGCGCGCCCCTCGAGCGCGCCCTTGACGACGACCAGCGCCTCGCTCTCGCCGGTGCGTTTGCGCGCGTCGGCGAGGCGGTCGCGGTAACGCCGGCTGTCCCTGAATTTCAGGAAGTCGGCGGACTCAAGGTCGCCGCCGATTTCCTCGCGCCCGCCCGCATCCAGAAACAGGTCGAGGCGGCGGCGCGCCGACAGCCGCAGATGGTGGCCGCAGCGCGGGCAGACATCAAGGCTTTCCTCCAGTTCCGGGCGGTAGAGCACGGCGCCGCACGCCGGGCACTTGTGCCACAGCCCTTCCGGGATTTTGCGGCTGCCGCCGCCGGAGGCGCGTATCCGCGACGGAATCAGTTTCTCGTACCAGCCCATCACGCCACCTCGCCCGCCGCCGCCGGCGCGCGCACCGCGGCGTCCATCGCGCGGCGCAGGCCGGCGACGAATTGCGACGCCGCCGACAGCCGCGCCGGTGCGTCGCCGGCGGCGGCGATAACGCCAACCAGCGCGCTGCCGACGACGACCGCGTCGGCCATTTGCGCGATGCGCGCGGCGGTGTCGCCGTCGCGGATGCCGAAGCCGACGCCGACCGGCAAATCCGTCAGTTGCCTGATGGCGGCGACTTTCGGCGCGATGTCGGCGGGGTCAATGCGGTCGGAACCGGTCACGCCCTTCAGCGACACATAATAGACAAAGCCGCGCGCCACCGACACGATGCGCCGGATTCGTTCCGGCGTCGTCGTCGGCGACAGCAGAAAGATCGGCGCCGGCGACTGCGGTGCGCCCAGCGCGCCGAGCAACCCGCCGGCCTCTTCCGGCGGCAGGTCCACCGTCAGCACGCCGTCCACGCCGGCGGCGGCGGCGGCGGCGGTGAAACGCTCGACGCCCATCGCCTCAATCGGGTTCTGGTAGCCCATCAGCACGACCGGCGTGCGCGCATCGTCGCGCCTGAATTCATGCATCAGTCCGAGAACTTTCGTCAGGTTCATTCCCGCCGCCAGCGCGCGTTCGCCGGCGGCCTGAATGACCGGGCCGTCGGCCATCGGGTCGGTGAACGGCACGCCGAGTTCGATGATGTCGGCGCCCGCCGCCGCCAGCGCGTGCATCAGCGGCACGGTGTCGCCGGGCGACGGGTCGCCCGCCATCAGGTACGGCACCAGCGCCTTTCTGCCGGCGGCGCCGAGACGCGCGAAACAGTCGGCGATGCGGCTCACAGCGTGATGTCCCCGATGCGCGCGACGGTGTCGAGGTCTTTGTCGCCGCGCCCCGACAAATTGACGATGATGTTGTCGCCTGCGGCGTAACGCGGCGCAAGGCGCGCGGCCCAGGCCAGCGCGTGGCTGCTTTCCAGCGCCGGGATGATGCCTTCATATCGCGTCAGCGCGTGAAAACCGGCCAGCGCCTGTTCGTCGGTGACGCTGGCGTATTGCGCGCGCCCGCTGTCCTTCAGCCAGGCGTGCTCGGGGCCGACGCCCGGGTAGTCCAGCCCCGCCGAGACCGAGTGCGTCGGCAGAATCGCGCCCTGCTCGTCTTCCAGCAGATAGGTGCGGTTGCCGTGCAGCACGCCGGGGCGCCCGGCAGCGAGCGGCGCCGAATGGCGGCCCCCTTGCAGCCCCTCGCCCGCCGCCTCGACGCCGTGCAACTCGACGCCGTCGTCGTCGAGAAACGGGTGAAACAGGCCCATCGCGTTGGAGCCGCCGCCGACGCAGGCGACCAGCGCGCGCGGCAGCGCGCCGGTTCTGTCGAGAATCTGCTCGCGCGCCTCGCGCCCGATGACCGACTGAAAATCGCGCACCATCAGCGGGTACGGGTGCGGCCCGGCGACGGTGCCGATGATGTAGAAGGTGTTGTCCACATTTGTGACCCAGTCGCGCAGCGCCTCGTTGAGCGCGTCTTTCAGCGTCTTTGAACCGGCGCGCACCGGCACGACCTCGGCGCCCAGCAGTTTCATCCGGTACACATTCGGGCTTTGGCGTTTGATGTCGTCGGTGCCCATATAGACGACGCACTCCAGCCCGAGGCGCGCGGCGACCGTGGCCGCGGCGACGCCGTGCTGGCCGGCGCCGGTCTCGGCGATGATGCGGGTCTTGCCGAGGCGCCGCGCCAGCAAACCCTGCCCCAATGCGCTGTTGATCTTGTGCGCGCCGGTGTGGTTCAGGTCTTCGCGCTTCAGCCAGATTTGCGCGCCGCCGAGCGATTCGCTCCAGCGCCGCGCGTGGTAGAGCGGGCTGGGGCGCCCGACATAGTGCGCCAGTTCATCGTTGAATTCGGCGGTGAATTCGGGGTCGTCGCGGCAGCGCAGGTAGGCGCGCTCGAGTTCCTCAAGCGGCCACATCAGCGTCTCGGCGACGAAGCGGCCTCCGTAGGGGCCGAAATGGCCGGCGGCGTCGGGCTGCACCGCGTCAGTCTCCGCGCCGCGCGAGGGCGTCGTCGGCGGCGCGCACCGCCTCGACGAAACGGCGCATCGCGTCGTGGTCCTTGACGCCGGCGGCGCACTCGACGCCGCTGCACAAATCCACCGCGAACGGGCGCACGCGCCGCAGCGCGTCGCCGACATTGGCGGGCGTCAGGCCGCCGGCAAGTATCAGCGGCGCGCCGGCGGTGTCGGGCAGGCGGTTCCAGTCGAAGGTGCGGCCCTGGCCGCCGCTCTCGCCGGGGCGGTGCGCGTCGAACAGCAATGCGCCCGCGCTCGGCGCGAACTCGGCGGCGGCGCCGGCGCAGTCGCCGCCGCCGCCCATCGGCAGCGCCTTGATGTACGGCAGGCCGAACGAGGCGCAGAACGCCGGCGTCTCGGCGCCGTGAAATTGCAGGCAGTCCACGCCGAGGTCGTCCACCGCCCGCTGCACGACATCGCGCGCGGCGTCCATGAACAGCGCCACCACCGTGACGAACGGCGGGCGCGCGGCCAGCAGGTTGGCGGCGCGCGGCAACTCCAGGCAGCGCGGGCTGCGCGGGTGAAACACCAGGCCGACAGCGTCCACGCCGAGCGCGGCGGCGCGGGCGATGTCATCTGCGGCGGTCATGCCGCACATTTTAATACGGGTGCGCATCAGGCCCGCATCTGCTCGCGCACCCACTCCGGCACCGACGCCAGCGCCGCGTCCAGATGCTCCGGGTCGCTGCCGCCGGCTTCGGCCATGTCGGCGCGGCCTCCGCCGCGGCCCTTGACCTGGCGCGCGACCGCGTTGACCAGCGGGCCGGCCTCGACACGCGCGGTCGTGTCGCCGGTGACGCCGGCGATCAGTTTGACGCGGCCTTCGTCCACCGCCGCCAGCACGATGGCGGCGGTGCCGAGGCGGTTCTTCAGGCCGTCCATCAGCGCGCGCATGGACTTCGGGTCGGGGTTCTCGACGCGCGCGGCGAGCACGCGCACGCCCTCGACCTCGACCGCCGACGCCGCCAAATCGCCGCCGGCGGCGCCGGACGCCGCGCGCGCCTGCTCGGTCTCGACGGCCTTTTGCAGGCTGCGGTTGGCCTTGACCAACTCGCCGGCTTTGGCGGCGGCGTCGCCCTCGCGCACCTTCAGCGCGCGGCACACCTCGTCGAGGCGCCGCTCGCGCGCCTCGATGTGCTCGAGCGCGGCGGCGCCGGTCAGCGCCTCGATGCGGCGGACGCCGGCGGCGACGCCGGACTCGGCGGTGATCTTGAACAGGCCGATGTCGCCGGTGCGCCGCACATGCGTGCCGCCGCACAACTCGACCGAGAAGTCGCCGATGGTCAGCACGCGCACGGTGTCGTCGTATTTCTCGCCGAACAGCGCGACGGCGCCCCTGCCGAGCGCCTCCTGTTTCGGCATCCATTCGGTCTCGGCGGCGATGTTGTCGCGTATCTTTTCATTGACGAGGCGCTCGATGTCGCGCAGTTCGCCGCCGCCGACCGGCTCGCCGTGCGAGAAATCAAAGCGCAGCCGCTCGGCGGCGACCAGCGAGCCTTTCTGCTCGACATGCGCGCCGAGCACCTGTTTCAGCGCCGCGTGCAGCAGGTGGGTGGCCGAATGGTTGCGGACGATGGCGGCGCGGCGCGCGGCGTCCACCTGCGCCCGCATCGTCTCGCCCGACTCGCAGCGCCCGTGTTCGACGACGCCGGTGTGCCGGTTGAAGCGGCCCGCCTTGCGCGTGTCCTCGACGCGGAAGGCGCCGTGCGCGCCGCTCAGCAGGCCGCTGTCGCCGACCTGGCCGCCGGCCTCGGCGTAAAACGGCGTGTTGTCGAGTATCACCGCGCCGTGCTCGCCGCTCTCCAGCGCCTCGACCGCCTCGCCGCCGCGAAACATCGCAATCACGCGCCCGCTGTCTTGCAGCGTGTCGTAGCCGCTGAACGAGTGCTCGCCCTCGACCGGCGCCGGCGCGTCCTCTTCCATCGCAAAGCGGCTCGCCCGCCGGGCGCGGTCTTTCTGCTGCCGCATCAGTTGTTCGAAGCCGTCGTAGTCCAACGCGAGGTTTTTCTCGCGCGCGATGTCGGCGGTGAGGTCCACCGGAAAGCCGTAGGTGTCGTACAACTTGAACACCAGGTCGCCCGGCAGCGCGCCCGACGACAGTTCCGCCATGTTCTCCTCCAGCACCGCGAGGCCCTGGCTCAGGGTCTCGCTGAAGCGTTCCTCCTCGTCGCGCAGCATCGCGGCGACGCGCGTTTGCGCCTGCGCCAGTTCCGGGAAGGCGTCGCCCATGCGCGCCGCCAGCGGCGCCACCAGGCGGTGGAAAAACGCCTCGTCAACTCCCAACTTGCGGCCATGGCGCAGCGCGCGGCGGATGATGCGGCGCAGCACATAACCGCGGCCCTCGTTCGACGGCACGACGCCGTCGGTCATCAGGAAACTGCACGAGCGGATGTGGTCGGCGATGACTTTCAGCGACGAAGACGGCGCGCGGGCGTCCGCGCCCGCGAGATCGGCGACCTCCTGTATCAGGCCGCGGAACAGGTCGGTGCCGTAATTGTCGCTGGTGCCCTGCAACACCGCGGCGAGGCGCTCAAGGCCCATGCCGGTGTCCACCGACGGTTTCGGCAGCGCGCGCAATTCGCCGTCGGCGCCGCGCTCGTGCTGCATGAACACCAGGTTCCACAATTCGACATAGCGGTCGCCGTCGCTGTCGTCGGAGCCGGGCGGCCCGCCGGCGACGCCGGCGCCGTGGTCGTAGAAAATCTCGGTGCACGGCCCGCACGGGCCGACCTCGCCCATCGTCCAGAAATTGTCGGCGCCGGCGATGCGGGCGAAGCGCGATTCGGCGACGCCGATTTGATTCAGCCAGATTTCGGCGGCCTCGTCGTCGTCCTCGTACACCGTCACCCACAGTTTCTCCGGCGGCAATCCGGCGACGCCGGTGACGAACTCCCAGGCGTAGGCGATCGCCTCGCGCTTGAAGTAGTCGCCGAAACTGAAGTTGCCGAGCATCTCGAAGAAGGTGTGGTGCCTCGCCGTGTAGCCGACGTTCTCAAGATCATTGTGCTTGCCGCCGGCGCGCACGCAGCGCTGGCTGCTGACGGCGCGCGGATACGGCGCCTGCTCCCTGCCGAGAAAGATGTCCTTGAACTGCACCATGCCGGCGTTGGTGAACAGCAGCGTCGGGTCGTTGGCCGGCACCAGCGGACTCGAAGGCACGACGGCGTGCCCCCTGGCCTCGAAAAAATCAAGGAAGGAACGCCGGATTTCAGATGTGGTTTTCATCGCTCAAACACGGAGGTAACGGGTTAGTTTATCAAATACGGCGCAAAACGCCGGGCGGCGCGCGTTCAGCCGGGCAATGCCTCAATCCCAGTAGCGCCGTGTCTGGTCGCGGTGGGCGGTGATGCTGAGGCCGGATGACGGCGAGAAATGCAGCGTCAGCGCGCCGGTGTCCGCCGTATTCAGCACGCGGATGCCGCGGTCGCGGTAGCGTTGGATGATGTCGGCCTTCGGCAGGCCGAACGAGTTGCGGTAGCCCGAAGTCACGACCGCGAGGCGCGGCGACACCTTGTCAATGAACGCCGGCGCCGACGAGGTGCGGCTGCCGTGGTGCGGCACCAGCATGACCTCGCCGGCGACGCGCCCGTCGGTCAGCAGCGCGCGCTCCGCCGCCTTCTCAATGTCCGCCGTCAGCAGCAGCGAACGCCCGCCGGCGGTAATCTTCAGCACGCACGAGGCGTTGTTGCCGGCGTAGCGCAGCGCCGCCGGGTGCAGCACTTCAAAGCGCACGCCGTCCCAGGTCCAGCGCTGCCCGTCGCGGCACGCCTCAAAGCGCCGCCCCGCCGCCTCAAACGGTTCGCCGCCGAGCAACCGCCGCGCACCGACATGACGCAGCACACCGTCGGCGCCGCCGGCGTGGTCGTTGTCGGTGTGCGACACCATCAGCGCGTCCAGGTTGGCCACGCCGCGCGACCGCAGATAAGGCGCCACCACCGCCTCGCCGGTGCTGAACGACGGCCACGCCGGGCCGGTGTCGTACAGCAATGTATGGTGGCGAGTTGCGATGAACACCGACAAACCCTGCCCGACATCAAGAAACACCGCCTCAAAATCGCCGTGCGCCGGCGGCGGCGACGCCTGGTTCAGCAGCGGCAGCAGAAAAACCAGCGCCAGCGGTTTCAGCCGCGCGCGCGCCAGCGCCAGCAGCGCGACCCCCGTCGCCGCTGACAGCAGCGCCCAGGCCGGCGGGCGGTGAAACCACTCGGCGCCGTCAAACGCGGCCAGCCATGCGCCGACGCGCCAGAACGCCTCGAACAGCGCGTCGGTGCAGCGCAGCAGAAACGCCGCCGGCACATCGCCGAACGCGGCGAAGACGGTGGACAGCAGCGACGCCGGCAGCACCAGAAAACTCACCAGCGGCACCGCCGCCAGGTTGGCGAGCGGCGCAATCAGCGAGCCGCGCGAGAAAAACAGCAGGGCCGGCAATATCATCGCAAGCGACAAACCCGCCTGCATTCCCACCCACTGCCGCCAGTCCGGCGCGCGCGTGTAAGATGTCACAAACAGCACGATGAAGGCGACCGCAGTGAACGACATCCAGAACGACACCGACAGACTGGCGAACGGATCCCACAGCAGCACCGCGAGCAGCGACGCCGACAGCGCCTGCGCCAGCGTCAGCCGCCGCCTTTGCAGCGTGCCGAAGACAAAGCACAGCAGCATCACCAGCGCGCGCTGCGTCGGCAGCGAGAACCCGGCCAACAGCGCGTAACCGAAGGCGAACGGCAGCGCCGCAACGGACGCCGCGCACCGCGGCGGCCAGCGCAGGCACGCCGCGGGAAGCCGCGACCACAGCGCGCGCAGCGCGAGAAAAAACAGGCCGAACACCAAGCCGATGTGCAACCCCGACACCGCGAACAAATGCCGGGTGCCGGTCGCGGCCAGCACGCGGCTGTGTTCGGGCGCGAGCGACCGGCTGAAGCCGAGCGACAGCGCGGCGACGGAATCCAGATGGGCGGCGTCGCCACGGTGCGCGCGCAGTTTGTCCAGCAAGTGCTGGCGCCAGACCAGCGGCGACCAACCCGAACCGCCGCCGGTTTTCTCCCAGTCCCGCGCGTAACCGGTGGCGCCGATGCCGCGCATGAAAAGCCATTTGCCGTAATCAAAGGCGCCGGGGTTGGCGTAACCGCGCGGGCGCTTCAGGCGCGCGCGCATTTGCAGACGGTCGCCGGCGCGCACCCGCGCATGGTCGCCGTACAATTTGACGCGCACCTTGCGCGGCACACGCGCGCCACCGGCACCGCCGACCCGCTCCACATCCAGATCAAGAACCGAATAGCGCCCGCGTTCAAGCGGTATCGTCGCGACGCGCCCGGCGATGTGCAGCGTTTCGCCCTCCAGTTCGGGCGCCAGCACCGCGCCGAGGCGGTCGTGCGCAGCCAGCAGCGCGCACAGAAAACCGGCGCCGAAGGCGCCCGCCGCCAGCGCCCACGGGCGGCGCGACGCCAGCCCGGCCAGCGCCGCCGCCGCCGGCAGCGCCGACACCAGCGGCGGCAGTTGCGCGAAGCCGTGCAGCGCGAGGTTGCCCGCGAGAAACAGCAGCGCGACAAAATGTATCGCGGCAATCATCTGGAAGTTTGCGTTCAATTTCATTACAATCATGCGCCGCCGCAAAACCGCGCGACGCCGGAAAAACAACGATGCCCAGAAAATGGATCAAACGACTGTTCCCCCATGTCGGGGTGCGCAAGCACCCCCGCCTGAGCATGCTCGGCAGTTGGCTCGACAAGGAGAACCTCTGGCATATCAACCGCCGATCCGTCGCCACCGCTTTCGCAATCGGCAGTTTCTGCGCGTTCATTCCGGTGCCTTTCCAGATGCTGATTGCGGCGCTCGCCGCCGTCGTGCTGCGCGGAAACATGGCCATCTCGGTGCTGTTAGTGTGGATCACAAATCCGCTGACAATGGGGCCGATCTTCTATATGTGCTACAAAATCGGACAAACGGTACTGGGAACCTCGTTTGTCCCGTTTGAATACGAGATCAGCCTGGCGTGGCTGACGACCGGGCTGGCCCAGGTGTGGCAGCCGCTGCTACTCGGCTGCCTGCTGGCCGCCTCCACCGGCGCGGCGGTCAGTTACACGCTGGTGCGCCTGCTGTGGCGCCTGCAAATCATCTCGCAGAAGCAGAAAAGACGGCCACCGGCCCGCTAACGCCGGAAAAACGCCGGCAACGCACGCGCCCCGCTCCGCACCATCTCGCCGGCCCGTTTCCTGACATACCGCGACCAGGCCGCATCCTGCGGCGAGCGGTTCTTCTGAAGATAAAGCGTCAGCAGCCTGAAGGCGCTTTTCATATCGGCAAGGAATGCTCCGTGTCTGACAAAATCACCTTCGGCGATTCTGAGGGCAAGCAGGTGTTTCTTCCACTTGTCAACAGGCTCGTCCATCGGCGGGCACGATTCGCCTTTTATCAAAAGGTCCACCCGCGCCAGGTGTTCCGGCGTGCAAGGCAGCGGCAGATGGACGCCCAGATAATATCCCGACCTCAGCCGGGACGGGTCATGCGTCAACTGAAAATCCTTGCTGATGAAACGCTCCGCCGCCGCCCACTGTCTCCAGCGCCAACACCACAGCAGGCCATGCCTCCGCGGCAGGTCATGCCTCGGACACCTTTTCTGCGCCACCAGAAGCCGGAAAACAGACTGCTTCCGGTAACCCTTGATTTTGGCGGTGGTGTAGATTTCTTCACCGTGCCACAAAGCCCCAACAAGCACTTCCATCGTGTACCAAGGCTGAACTTCACGCGCACTCCGCCCCCAGTCATCGGACAACGCCAGGACTTCTTTCATCAGGCTGCCGCGAGCGACATGGTAAAAAGCAAGCAACCGGTCAACATCCGCGGGCGCCAAATCCGAAGGCGCCGGAATTCCTTTTCCGGCTGCGCCGGCCCGGCGCATGCAATCCGGCCGGTGGTTGTAATACAGGGCGTGAAGATGAACCCATTCATCTTCGGGAATGTGCTCCAGTTGTCCGACAAAATAATCCGCCGACAACGGCAGCATGTCCATGTCGGCGGTAATCACCACATCGTCCGGATAAAGCGACGCCCCCCAGAACCGCGCCCAGGTGTACTGCACCGAAACCGCGACATCGTCCAGCAACTCCAGTTCGTGCACGATGCCGTCGGCGGGCGGCGGCTTGACGGTGTCCGAATCCCGGATGAAAAACAGCACCGGCGTAATCCCCAGCCTTCGCCACGCCCGCGCCACCGCCGGCCACCAGCCGAGATAGCCCATCTCGCTGTTGCAGCTCAGCAGGGCATAGCGGATTTTCATGTCGGCAACGGCGGGTTTCGGGTGATTATGGCGCGGCGGCCAGGCGCCCGTCTTCGAGGCGGCAGACGCGGTCGAGGCGCGACGCGAGGTGCTGGTCGTGGGTTGCGAACACCAGCGTGCTGTTGAAGTCGCGGTTGAGGTCGAACATCTCGGCGGTGACCTGTTCGGCGGTGGCGCGGTCGAGTTGGCCGGTCGGCTCGTCGGCCAGCACCACGGCGGGGCGCGTAATCAGCGCGCGGCACACGGCGGTGCGCTGGCGCTCGCCGCCGGACAACTGGTGCGGCTTGTGGCCGGCGCGGCGGCGCAGGCCAACGCGGTCGAGCATGGCGAGGCCGCGGTCGCGCGCGTCGCGGCGGTTGTCGCCGCGTATCAGCAGCGGCATCACGACATTCTCCAGCACGCTGAAATCGTTCAGCAGGTGGTGGAACTGATAGACAAAGCCGATGCTGCGGTTGCGAAGGCGGCCCAACGCGGCGCCGGACAGCGCCGCCAGCGGCTCGCCGCACAGCCGGATGTCGCCGGCGTCGGGGCAATCAAGGCCGCCCAGCAGGTGCAGCAGCGTGCTCTTGCCCGAACCGGACACGCCGACGACGGCGATGCTCTCGCCCGCCGCCGCCGCCAGGTCGAGGCCCTTCAGCACCTCGACGCGCAACGGGCCGTCGCCGTAACTCTTGCACAGCGCGCGGCACTCAACGGCGGGCGCGGTCACGACTCTCCGAGCACCTCGGCGGGGCGGATGCGCGCCGCGCGCCACGCCGGGTAAATCGTCGCCAGCACCGTCAGCACGAAGGTCAGCCCGGCGACGAGGACGACATCCGACGCCAGCAGCCGCGACGGCACCTCGGTGATCGGGTACACATCGGGCGACAGAAACCGGAAGCCGGTGGCGCGCTCGATGGCGGCGACCAGCCGCTCGAGATGGCTCGCCAGCGCGACGCCGCCGGCGACGCCGAGCGCATTGCCGGCGAGGCCGATCAAGCACCCCTTGACGATGAAAATCTTCATGATGCGCCGCGGCGCCATGCCCATCGTCTTCAGGATGGCGATGTCGGCGCGCTTCTCGATGACGACCATGACCAGCATCGAGATGATGTTGAAGGCGGCGACGGCGATGATCAGCGTCATCACAATCAGCATCAGCAGTTTCTCCAGTTCAATCGCGCGAAAGAAATTGCTGTGGCTGCGCGTCCAGTCCACGACGCCGTATTCGGGCGACAGCAGCAGGTTCAGCCGCCGCGTGATGCGCGGCGCCTCGAACAGGTCGTTGAGGCGCAGGCGAACGCCGCTGACGGCGCCGTCCAGGCGCATCAATTTGCGCGCGTCCTCCAGGTGCAGCAGCGCGATGCTGCGGTCAAATTGCGACAGGCCCGACTTGAAGGTGCCGGCGACGGTGAAGCGCCTCATGCGCGGGATGATGCCGGCGGGCGTCACCGAGGTCTGCGGGCTGACGACGGTGACGCGGTCGCCGGGCGCGACGCGCAGGTGGTTTGCCAGCGCGTGGCCGAGTATCGCGTTGAAGGCGCCGGCCTTAAGCAGTTCCAGCGAACCCGACTCCATGTGCCCGGCGACATTCGACACCCGCGCCTCCAGTTCCGGCAGCACGCCGTGCATGTAGGCGCCGCTGACGCGGTCGCCGTTCATCAGCATGCCCTGCATGTCAATCAGCGGCGCCGCGGCGACGACATCGCCGTCGCTTTCCAGTTCGTCCTTCAGCGTTCGCCAGTCGTCAATGCCGGCGCCGGCGCCGACCAGCGTCGCGTGCGAGACCATGTCGAGCATGCGCTCGCGTATCTCCTCCTTGAAGCCGTTCATGATGGACAGCACGGTGATGATGACGGTGGCGCCGATGGCGATGCCGAGCACCGAAATCAGCGACACGAACGAGATGAAATGATTCTGCTTTTTGCCGCGCGTGTAGCGCCAGCCAATCCGGTATTCGATTGCGGGCACGCGCTACTCCCCGACGACATCGCCGATGTGCACCTCGACGGCGTCGCCGGCGCCCGGCCCGAGCGCGCTTTCGCCGATGAAGTCGCCGGCCTGCGCCGCCGCCCGCCCCGACTTCGACACGCGCGCGACGACGCGCAGCGAATCAAAGTCATCGAGCGTCATCGCCGGCGTCATTGCGTTCTCCCTGCCGAGGTACGCCTCAAGCGGCAGGTCGGCGGCGCGGAAACGCCGGATGGCCAGCGGCATCGGCAGCCCCGAAGCGGCCTTGGCATAGACGAACACCGTGTCGTCGGGCGCCGTCCGTTCCAGCAGTTCAGGCGCAATCGAGACCAGCACAGCGATGCGGCGCCCGCCGCCGTCCGGCGCGGGCCGCGCGTCGCCGCCGGGCGCGGCGTCGGCGGGCGCGGCGGCGCCGTCGCCGCCTTCCATCCGGCTGCGCGCCGCGGCGATTTGCTCGCCGATGGCGTCGCGCACGCCGTCGTTGTCTTCAATGCCGCTTTGCAGGCGGCTCCAGTGGCGAATCGCCTGCGCGTAGTCTTCGGCCTGGAAGTTGGCCATGCCGAGCAGCCACAGGCCCTTTTCATTGTCCGGGTCGGTGGCCAGCGCCTGCTCCAGCAGCGCCACCGTGTCGGCGCTGAAACGCCCGCCGGCGCCGAGGAACAGCGCCTCGGCGTAATCCACCTTCAGCCAGTCGTCCAGTTCAATGTGCTTCGCCGCCTCGCGGTAGGCGTTCGCCGCCTGCGCGTATTCGCCGAGCATCTTGCTCGACTCCGCCAGCAGCACCCAGCCGGCGGCGTCTTCCGGCGCATCGCCGAGTTCGCCCGCAAGGCGCTCCACCATCTGCTCAAATTCCTGCTGCGGCGGCGGCCCGGCGACCCCTTCCGGGTAGCCGCTCGACCACAGCAGATACAAACCGGCGCTCGCGCCGACGACAAAAAGCGACAACACCGCCGCACTCGCGCGCCGCCAGCGCCAGTCCGCCGCGGCATTGTCTTCGCCGACATCACCCTCATTGGCGCTCTCCAAATCACGGCGCACGCTTTCATAGTCGGATGAATCCAGCAAGCCGCTTTCCACATCGCGGCGCAACTCCTCCAGTTGCGCCGACAGCACCGTGGCGCCGGCGTCGTCCCTGTCGGCGGCGTCGCGCGCGGCGCGCGCGCGCGCCAGCAGCGGCCACGCCAGCCACAGCAGCGCAATCGCCCACAGCAGCGCGACACCAATCCAGAACAGCGTCAGCAGCACCGCGCCCTACTCCGGTTCGCCGTCCGAACGCCGCCGGTGCACCACCTGCCACCGGAACAGCCAGAACAGCCCGCCCGCCAGCAGCGCCGCAGGCGCCAGCCACAACAGCCAGGTCGCCGGCCTGAAACGCGGCCTGAAAAGGACGAAATCGCCGTAGCGCGCGGTCATGAAGTCCACAATCTCGCGGTTGCTCTTGCCGTCGGCGACCATCGCGCGCACTTCGTCGCGCAAGTCACCGGCGAGTTCGGCGCTGGAATCCGACAGCGACTGGTTCTGACACACCAGGCAGCGCAACTCTTTCAGCAATTCGTAATAGCGCCGCTCCTGCTCAACGGACGCAAACGGCTCGGCGCCGGCCACCGCCAGCGACAGCAACACCGCATGAAACAACGCCGCCGTCATCGCACCCGCCCGGCGGCGGCCACCACCGGCGACAACAGCACCGCATGAATCAACGCCACCATCACTGCATCCGCCCGGCGCCCAAATCCGCCAGCAGCGGCAGCAGCACCTGCTCCACATCGTCATCATCCAGCGGGCCGATGTGCTTGTAGCGGATGACGCCTTCGCCGTCTATCACAAAGGTTTCGGGCACGCCATAGACGCCCCAGTCCAGGCCGATGCGCCCGTCGCCGTCAAACACGCTGAACAGGTACGGGTCGCCCAGCCGCCCAAGCCAGGCGACGGCGTCCTCGCGCCGGTCCTTGTAGTTCATGCCGTAAATCGGCACGCGCAAATCGTTGGCAAGCGCCAGCAGCACCGGGTGTTCATGATGACAGGCGACGCACCAACTGGCCCAGACATTGACCAGCGCAGGCCCCGGCAACTGCCGGTCGCCGACGACGCGCTCGGGCGCATGCACGGTGGCGGCGGTGAACGGCGGCATCGGCTTGCCGACCAGCGGCGACGGCACGCTCGTCGGGTCAAGGCGCAGCCCCGCCGCCAGCAGCGCGACCAGCAGCGCGAAGACGACGACAATCCAGGCGTGGCGGTTCATGCCGCGCCGCCCGCGCGCGCCGCGCGGCGCGCGACGCGGTATCGCGCATCCGACGCCGACAGCACGCCGCCCAGCGCCATCAGCAGCGCGCCGAGCCAGATCCAGCGTATCAGCGGCTTGTAATAGACGCGCACCTCGCGGCGCCCGTCCGCTATCGCCTCGCCCATCGCCACATACAAATCGCGCAGCGGCGACGCATCCACCGCGGCCTCGGTCATCGCGTCGCTCTGCACGCGGTAGGTGCGCCTTTCCGGGTGCAGCACCGCGACCGCCTCGCCGTCGCGAAACACGCCGACGCGCCCTTCCTTTGACAGGTAATTGGGGCCTTCCCTGTCGGCCACGCCCTCAAACACGAATTGGTAACCGGCGAGTTCAACCGACTGCCCGTCTTGCAGATGCACCATCTTCTCCTCGCTGTATGCACTGCTGAATGTGACGCCGAAGATGAACAGCGCGAGGCCGAGATGGGCGGTGCTCATGCCGTAAAACGACAGCGGCAGCGCGCGCAGCCCGCCGCGCGGCCCGTCGCGGCGCAGCCGCCGCCCGAGGTTCAGCGCCGTCGTCAGCAGCACCCACGAACCGGCGGCGGCGCCGATGAAAACGCCGGGCGACACGCCGTCGCCGAACACCGCCGCCAGCACCAGCGCGGCGACAAGCGCCGCCGCCAGCGGCGCGCGCAGCCGCCGCAACAGCGGCTGCGGCGACGAACGCTTCCACTGCACCGCCGGGCCGACGCCCGCCGCCAGCGCCGCCAGCAGCATCAGCGGCACGAACACCGCCGAGAAATACGGCGCGCCGACCGAAATCTTGTCGAGGCCGATCGCATCAAGCGCCAGCGGGTAAAG
The DNA here is from genome assembly GCA_028817225.1 of Gammaproteobacteria bacterium. Classification (NCBI taxonomy): domain Bacteria; kingdom Pseudomonadati; phylum Pseudomonadota; class Gammaproteobacteria; species Gammaproteobacteria bacterium. Next base: position 71,218 of record JAPPQC010000047.1, read on the forward strand.
CGTGCCGATCAATATCGAGAACATCGTAACCAGCAGAATCACATTGTTGACCAGCAGCAGGTTCTCGCGCGACAGAAAATCAAACACGCCGGTGCTGCGGATGCGCGGCGCGCGCCACGCATACAGCGCCAGCGAGCCGCCGACGGCGACGACCAGAAACAGCAGGATGAAGACGCCGCGCTCCGGGTCGGACGCGAAGGCGTGCACCGACACCAGCACGCCGGAGCGCACCAGAAAGGTGCCGAGCAAACTCAGCGAAAACGCCAGTATCGCCAGCAGCACGGTCCAGCCCTTGAAGGCGTTGCGCTTCTCGGTAACCGCCAGCGAATGCAGCAGCGCGGTGCCGACCAGCCACGGCATGAACGACGCATTCTCGACCGGGTCCCAGAACCACCAGCCGCCCCACCCCAGTTCATGGTAGGCCCACCAACTGCCGAGCGTGATGCCGATGGTCAGAAACACCCACGCCGCCAGCACCCACGGCCTGGACCAGCGCGCCCAGCGCCCGTCAAGGCGCCCGTCGAGCAGCGCCGACACCGCGAACGCAAACGCCACCGAGAAACCGACATAACCCATGTACAGCATCGGCGGATGAATCGTCAGCCCCGGGTCTTGCAGCAGCGGGTTCAGGTCGCGCCCGGCCGTTGCCGCCGGAAACAGCCGCTCAAACGGGTTGGATGTCGCCAGCGTGAACAGCATGAAGCCCGCCGCCACCAGCCCCATCACCGCCAGCACCCGCGCCAGGAAAACCTCGGTGAGGCCGCGGTTGAACAGCGTAACCGCGAAAGTCCACGCGCCGAGTATCAGTATCCACAGCAGCAGCGAGCCTTCGTGCGCGCCCCACACCGCGGCCAGTTTGTAATAGGTGGGCAGCGCGGCGCTGGAGTGTTCGGCGATGTAGCGCACCGAGAAGTCGTCTTTCAGAAAGGCGGCGCTGAGCGCGGCGTACGACAGCACCAGCAGCAGGAACTGCAAACGCGCCGCCGGCACCGCCAGCCGGAACAGCGGCGCGACGCCGAAGTGCGCGCCCGCCAGCGGCAGCGTGCCCTGCACGGCGGCGACGACAAACGCCAGCACCAGCGCGAAATGGCCGAGTTCTACTATCACTGCGCGTCGCCGGCGGTCGGCCTGGCGATGCCGACCGGCTGCTGGCCGAGGGATTCGGCGATGCCGGGCGGCATGTAATTCTCGTCGTGCTTGGCAAGCACCGTGTCGGCGGCGAACACGCCGTCTTCGCGCAACCGCCCGGTGGCGACGGCGCCCTGGCCGTCGCCGAACAGGTCGGGCAGCAGGCCGTGATAGACCACGCGGGTGATTGAGTGGTTGTCGGTCAGTTCAAACTGCACGCGCTCGCCGCGGCGGACGCTGCCGGGCACGACCATGCCGCCGAGGTTGAAGGTTCTGCCCGCAGGCGGCGCCTCCTCCGCGACCTGCGTCGGCGTGTAGAAATACAGCAGGTTCTTTTCAAACGAGTACAGCACCAGCGCGGCGGCGGCGGCAAAGCCGACCAGCAGGATGACGACAAACGCCAGGCGTTGTTTGCGCCGCGGCGTCATCGCCCGCCCTCGTTGGCGGCGCTGCGGCGCAGCAGCCGGCGGTGGCGCATCACCGGCAGGCACAGGTTGGCCGCCAGCACCGCAAGGCCGAGCAGATACGAAGGCCACACAAACCATCCGTAGCCGCCCATCGCCAGCCAGTCGAGCAAGTCAGGCACGGCCTGCGGCCTCGTCGCGGAACCACTGTTGCGCGCGGCAGTGCTCGGCGATGGAGCCGCGCAGCCGCGCCAGCAGCACGGTGATGAAATACAACTTGAACACAACCGCCATGAACAGCAGCGGCGCCAGCATGCTGATGTGCGCCGCCGGCGCGTCAAAGCGGGTTACCGTCGGCCCCTGGTGCAGCGTGCTCCACCAGATGACCGAATAATGAATGATCGGAATGTTGACGACGCCGACGATCGCCAGCACCGCCGTCGCCCGCGCCGCCTTGCGCCGGTCGGGAATGGCCGAATACAGCGCGATGACGCCGAGATACAGAAACAGCAGGATCAACTCCGATGTCAGGCGCGCGTCCCACACCCAATAAGCGCCCCACATCGGCTTGCCCCACAACATGCCCGTCACCAGCGTCAGCGCCGTGAACGACGCGCCGATGGGCGCGCATTCAATGTGCACCAACTCGGCCAGTTTGACGCGCCACACCAGCGCCACAGCGCCCGCCGCCGCCATCACCACATAAACGAACAGCGACATCCACGCCGACGGCACATGCATGAACATGATGCGGTAGGCCTCGCCCTGCTTGTAGTCGGTGGGCGCGATGTACAGCCCCCACACCAGGCCCGCCGCGAACAGCGCGACGGTGGCGGGCAGCAGCCACGGAAACAGCCGCCCGCACAGGCGGTAGAAAGACGGCAACGAGGCGTAGCGTGTGGCGTGTAACATGTCAGTCGAGCATGACCTTGAGCGCGGCGGCAACGGCGAGCGGCGCCAGAAGCAACGCCACTATAAATAGCGCGCCCAAAATTGCAAGCGCGGCGCCCGCCGGCAGGCCGGCGGCGGCCATGTCCATCGCGTTGGCGCCGAACACCAGCAGCGGCACATAAAACGGCAGCACCAGCAGCACCATCAGCATCTCGCCGCCGCGCAGGCAGCCGGTGAGCGCCGCGCCGACCGCGCCGAGCGCGCTCAGCACCGGCGTGCCGAGCGCGAGGCTGAAAACCGCCACCGGCAGGCTCTCCACCGACAGGCCCAGCAGGTAGCCGTAGAACGGCGCCAGCAGCGTGAACGGCAGGCCGGTGGTGCACCAGTGCGCGAGAATGCGCGCCAGCGCGAACGGATAGACGCCGTGCGGCGTGATCAGCCATTGTTCCAGCGAGCCGTTTTCAAAGTCGTCCTTGAACGCGCGTTCAAGCGACAGCAGCCCCGCCAGCAGCGCCGCGACCCAGATGACGCCGGGCGCGAACCGTTGCAGCAGCGCCGGGTCGGCGTCGGCGCCGAGCGGAAACAGGCTGATGATGATGGTGAAAAACGCGACCGGCATCAGCCAGTTTGACTGGATGTGCAGCGCCGCCGACAAGTCGCGGCGCATCAGGGAGGTGAAGGCGTCAAGCATCGTCGCCCAGGCGCAGGTGGTGCGCGGCGTGGTGGCCGGGCGGCGTTGCGGGTGCGTCAGACATCTTCGCCCAGGCGTATATTGTGCGCCGCGTTGTGGCCGGGCGGCGACAGCGTTGCGTGCGTTGCGATGAGCGCGGCGCCGCCGTGCGCCAGATGCGCGGCCAGCAGGCGTTCCAGCCGCGCGACGCCGTCGCGGTCGAGGCCGACGCCGGGTTCGTCCAGCAGCCACAGCGACGCGCGCTCTATCAGCAGCCGCGACAGCGCGGCGCGGCGCAACTGCCCTTGCGACAACTTCGCGCACGGCGTGTGCAGCCAGTCGGCGATGCCGAAATCATCTTGTGTTGCGATTGCCGTCGTTATCGTGTTTGTTGTGTGTGTTTGCGTCGTCCCGTTCGTGTTCGTTGTGCGCGCGGGCGCCGCCTGGTTCGTGTGCGCCGCGTGCGCGCGTCCGAGGCCGGAATAAAACGCCAGATTCGCGGCGACGCTCAACTCGTTCCTGAAACCGGACTTGTGGCCGATGTACAGCACCTGTTCATGATAAAGCCCGCCGTCGCGCACCGGCGACAGGCCGCGCCACTGAAAGGCGCCGCCGTCGGCCTCCGACAGCCCGCACAAAATCCGCAGCAGCGTGGTCTTGCCGGCGCCGTTGGCCCCGGTCACCTCGCACCATTCGCCGGCGCGGAGCGTGAGGTTGAGGCCGTCGCACAATGTGCGGCCATTGCGGGAGAACGCGAGGCCGGTTACTTCGAGCGTAGCGGCGTTTGGGGACGGGTTGGGCATTTGCCTATTCTAATGGGAACCGCAAGGGAAAGTTGGCAAACCGGCGGGCGGCGGGAGCCGCCATCCCTGCGGAAGCAGGAGTCCAATATATTAGATGAGTGGCCGTTGATATATCATAATCATTGAGAAAATCGGCATTTCTGGCCGGTTGCAAGCGCCTTTGCAGCATGACTTTTTTTCAAAAATCAAGGAAAACCGGATGGTTCATCGGGGGTGCTATTGCTGCCCTGATGATGATACTGCTGGCTGAATTCTCCACGCCACCGCGCAATGTGGCCGTAACACCCGGTACAAACGCTATTCAAAAAGACTTCCGCCCCATCCTGCAAAACATCAAGACCATTCCCGAACATCTTATTGAGGAAACCAGGTACCAGACACTACTGGTCAAACGCCTGTCCGGTGTGCCCGAACCCGCCAATGGGGCAATGGCGACACTCTCCCAAATGGGAGAAGCTCGCACAACCTACCTCCGTCAACTCGATATCTCTATTGTTGAGGTTCCCTCTTCATGGGATGCAGACTGGCTGCTGGAGATTATTCATGAAGACCCGTCCGTGAACTACGCTGGCATGGATTACAGCGGCAACAGAGTACCAAACTCCCTGCCATACGGAACCAGGCCAAACGACCCCAGTTTCGGGGACCAGACCAACTTGCACGATCCGATTAACGATGTGGATGTGGACGCCCCGGAAGCATGGGCCTACACCACCGGCAGCGATAGCGTTGTGGTCGTGGTGGCTGATGGAGATTTTGATATTAACAACCCCGAGTTACGCCCCAACCTGTGGGTCAACGAAGCGGAACTCAGGGGCATACCCGGCAGAGACGACGATGCCAACGGATGCATCGATGACATTCACGGTTGTAATATCTTTGGGGGCGTCAATCCCATCTTTGGGAATGGCAACTTCGGGGATGATGCCGGGCATGGCACAGAAGTTGCCAGCGTTCTCGGTGCTCGTGGAAACAACAACAACGAAATTACGGGCGTCGCCTGGAATATCAAATTGATGTTTTTGGACGATACTCTGTCAATGCATGGCCATGAATACATCCTTACGATGCGACGCAGAGGCGTCAACATCCGGGTCATTAATTTCAGCATTGGCAGTCTTGATAATTGCGATTCTACCAACCTGTCACCTCGGTCATCAACATCAACTCTGTCAGGTTCCCAGAAGGTGGAGCATATGGCTTTTGAAGAACTCATGGCGGAAGGCATTTTAGTTGTCCAAGCGATGGGGAATTTCGGAATAAACTACAACAGCCAACGGACGCAATTGCATACACCGGCTTGCTACAATCTTGATAACATCATCGCTGCTGCGGGACAAAGTAAAGCTGCCAGAGAGCGTTGGAGTGGCTCCAATTACGGCGACATAATAGCTGACTTATATGCGCCCGCTGAAAGAATACCAACCAGCCCTCGGCTATTTGTACAGAATCTCCCCGGACTGCCAGATTTCCAAATAGACCCTGATGGCACTTCCCTTGCGGCCCCCCATGTCGCCGGCGCCGCCGCTCTGCTGTGGTCGTTCAGGCCGGACCTGACCATCACCGAGGTGCGCAGTGCGCTGCTCGATACCGTGGACCGCTTCGATTCGTTCAAACTGAGAGATGAAAACGGTGTCCCGACCACAGACACCGTCGCCTCCGGCGGCGCCCTCAACATCGCAAACGCCCTTTATTCCGTCGCCACACCCGGCATTCGCATTCATTCATCACAAACCACCATCGCCGAAGGAACCAGCG
>JAPPQC010000048.1 GCA_028817225.1 Gammaproteobacteria bacterium
CCGAGGCCGAGCGCGCGGCGCGCGAAGTCATTTCGCTGCCGATTTTTCCGGGGCTTGCCGCGCGCGATGTTGAGCGTGTTTGCGACGCCGTGCGCGCGGTTGTGCGCTGACGCCCTCTCAAGCCGCCTTCTCAACCCTCAGCGCGCAGAACTTGAATTCCGGTATCTTGCCGAACGGGTCGAGTGCCTCGTTCGTCAGCAGGTTGGCGGCGGCTTCGCGGAAGCAGAACGGCATGAACACCTGGCCCGGCACCAGGCCGTCGTCGGCGCGCACGCGGCACTCAACCGTGCCGCGCCGCGAGGTCAGGCGCACGCGGTCGCCTTCGGCGGCGCCGATGGCGCCGAGGTCGTTCGGGTGCAGCGACGCGACCGCGACCGGCTCAATCTCGTTCAGCACGCTGGCGCGCCGCGTCATCGCGCCGGTGTGCCAGTGTTCAAGTTGGCGTCCGGTGATGAACACATAGGGGTATTGCCCGTCGGGCAGTTCGTCGGCGCGGCTGAAGGCGGCGGGCACGAAGCGGCCCAGGCCGTCGGCGGTCGGGAAGCGGTCGCGGAAGATGACCGGCTGCCCCGGGTCGTCCTCGCGCTCGCACGGGTAGGTGACCGAATGCTCGCGCTCCAGCCGTTGCCAGGTGATGCCGCGGATGCTGTCCATCGCGCCGGTCATCTCGGCGAAGACATCGGCGGCGCCGTCGTAGCGCCAATCAAGGCCGAGGCGTTTGGCCATCTGCTGGATAATCCACAAATCCTGGCGCGCGTCGCCCGGCGGCGCGACGGCCTCGCGCCCCAGTTGCACGCGGCGGTCGGTGTTGGTGAAGGTGCCGGTCTTTTCCGGGAACGCCGACGCCGGCAGGATGACATCGGCGAACAGCGCGGTCTCGGTCATGAAGATGTCCTGCACGACAAGGTGCTCCAGCGCCGCCAGCGCCGCGCGCGCGTGGCTCAGGTTGGGGTCGGACATCGCCGGGTTCTCGCCCATGATGTACATGCCGCGCAGTTTGCCGTCGGTGACGGCGTTCATGATCTCGACCACCGTCAGGCCCGGTTCGGGGTCCAGTTCAACACCCCACAGTTGCTCGAAACGCCGCCGCGCCGCGTCGTTGTCCACGCGCTGGTAGTCGGGAAACACCATCGGAATCAGGCCGACATCGGAGGCGCCCTGCACATTGTTCTGCCCGCGCAGCGGGTGCAGGCCGGTGCCGGGGCGGCCAATCTGGCCGGTCATCAGCGCCATCGCAATCAGGCAGCGGGCGTTGTCGGTGCCGTGGATGTGCTGCGAGATGCCCATGCCCCAGAAGATGATCGAGTTGCGCGCCGCCGCGTACACGCGCGCGACCTCGTGCAGCGTCTGCGCCGGAATGCCGCACACCGCCGCCATGTTCTCCGGCGGGTATTGGTCAAGCGAGCGGCGCAGTTCGTCAAACCCTTCGGTGCGCCTTGCAATGAAGGCGTCGTCGGTCAGGCCCTGCTGCACGATGGAATGCATGATGGCGTTCAGCATCGCGACATCGGTGTCGGGCTTGAATTGCAGGAAGTGGTCGGCGTGGCGCGCCAGTTCGGTGCGGCGCGGGTCCATCACTATCAGCGTCTTGCCGGCGCGCGCGGCGTTCTTGATGAAGGTCGCCGCGACCGGGTGGTTCTCGGTCGGGTTGGCGCCGATGACGATGATGACATCGGCCTCGGCGACATCCGCGACCTGGTTGGAGACCGCGCCGGAGCCGATGCCTTCCAGCAGCGCCGCGACCGACGACGCATGGCACAGCCGCGTGCAGTGGTCCACATTGTTGGTGTGGAAGGCGGTTCGCACCAGTTTCTGGAACAGGTAGGCTTCCTCGTTGGAGCCTTTGGCCGAGCCGAAGCCGGCGAGGGCGCCGGGGCCGTGCTGTTGCAGGATGCGTTGCAGGCCGGCGGCGGCGGTGTCGAGCGCCTCGTCCCAGTCGGCCTCGCGGAACATCGCGGCGATGTCTTGTGCGTCGAGGTCTTCAATGCCGGCGGTTTTGGCGGCGCCGTCGGCGCGTATCAGCGGGCGCGTCAGGCGTTCGTCGCTGTGGATGTAATCAAAGCCGTAGCGGCCCTTGACGCACAGGCGCCCCTTGTTGGAGGGGCCGTCGCGGCCTTCTACATGAAGGATTTTGCCGTCGGCGACATGGAAGTTCAGCAGGCAGCCGACGCCGCAATACGGGCACACCGACTTGACCGTCTTGTCGGCCTTTTGCAGCGCGACATCGCCCGCCGGCATCAGCGCGCCGGTGGGGCAGGCCTGCACGCATTCGCCGCAGCCGACGCAACTGCTGTCGCCCATCGGGTCGTCCAGGTCGAACACAATCAGCGACGACGCGCCGCGGTGCGCGTAGCCGATGACATCGTTGTTCTGCTCCTCGCGGCAGGCGCGCACGCAGCGCGTGCACTGGATGCAGGCATCAAGGTTGACGGCGATGCCGGGGTGCGAGGCGTCCGCCTGCGGGTTGGCGCGCGCCTCGAAGCGCGGCGGGCCGAGGTTCAGGTGTTTCGCCCAGTGGTCGAGTTCGCTGTTCAGCGTGCGGCGGCTTTGCGACAGGTCGGATTGCAGCAGTTCCAGCACCATGCGCTGCGAGTGCAGCACGCGGTCGCCGCCGGACGCGACTGTCATGCCGTCGGCGGGTTTTCTGACGCACGCCGGCTGCAATGCGCGCTCGCCCTCAATTTCCACCATGCACGCGCGGCAGTTGCCGTCGGCGCGCAGCCCCTCCTTGTAGCACAGGTGCGGGATGGCGACGCCGTGGCGCGCGGCGGCCTGCAGGATGGTCTCGCCGCTTGCGGCGGTGATGCGCTCGCCGTTCAGCGTGAAGGTGACGGCGGTGTGCTGGCCGGCCATGTCAGTTTGCTTTTCGTTCGAGTTCATCTGTCGAGTTCATGCGGGAAGTATTGAATCACACATTGCAGCGGATTGGACGCGGCCTGGCCGAGGCCGCAGATGGAGGCGTCGTTCATCACCTGCGACAACTCGCCCAGCAGCGCCGTGTCCCAGGCCGGTTTTTCCATCAGTTGCGCGGCTTTCGCGGTGCCGACGCGGCACGGCGTGCACTTGCCGCACGATTCGTGCGAGAAAAAGCGCATCGCGTTGAGGGCGGCGGCGCGCGCGCTGTCTTTGTCCGACAGCACGATGACCGCCGCCGAGCCGATGAAGCAGCCGTGTTCGTTCAGCGTGTCGAAGTCGAGCGGGACATCGGCCAGCGACGCCGGCAGGATGCCGCCCGAGGCGCCGCCGGGAAAGTAGCCGTAGAGTTCGTGGCCGGGCGTCATGCCTTCGCAGTATTCGTCAATCAGTTCGCGCGCGGTGATGCCGGCGGGGGCGAGGTGGACGCCGGGTTTGTTGACGCGGCCACTGACCGAGAACGAACGCAGGCCGCTGCGCCCGTTGCGCCCGTGCGATGCGAACCAATCGGCGCCCTGTTCAATGATGTCGCGCACCCAGTAGAGGGTTTCCATGTTGTGCTCGAGCGTCGGGCGCCCGAACAGGCCGTTTTGCGCGACGAAGGGCGGGCGCAGGCGCGGCATGCCGCGTTTGCCTTCAATGGATTCAATCATCGCCGACTCCTCGCCGCAGATGTAGGCGCCGGCGCCGCGGCGCAGTTCGATCGGCGGCGGCGTCCACGGCGCGGGGCAGGGCGGGCTGTCGCGCAGCCGCGCAAGTTCGGTTTCAAGCATTGCGCGGATGCCGGCGTATTCGTCGCGCAGGTAGATGTAGATGGCCTCAACGCCGACGACCTGCGCGGCAATCAGCATGCCTTCAAGAAAGCGGTGCGGGTCGTGTTCAAGATAATGGCGGTCCTTGAAAGTGCCGGGTTCGCCTTCGTCAATGTTGACCGCGAGATAGCGCGGCGCGGGTTCGGCGGCGACGATGCGCCACTTGCGCCCGGCGGGAAAGCCGGCGCCGCCGAGGCCGCGCAGGTTGGATTGTTCAAGCGCGGCGATGACGGATTCGCCGTCGCGCTCGCCGCTTGCGACGGCGTTGAGCAGCGTGTAGCCGTGGTTGTCTTTGTATTGGGTGTAGTCGGCGTGGTGCGGGGTTGCGGCCTGGGTTGCGTTGGTTTCGATGGCTTGCAGCACGGTGTTTGCGGTGGCGGCGGCGACGGGGTTTGTGCCGACGACGGCGACCGGGGCGGCGTCGCAGCGCCCGACGCACGGCACGCGCTGGATTCTGACGCCGTCGCCGGTTTTTTGTTGCAGGTCGGCAATCAGGCGTTCGCCGCCGAACATCTCGCAGGTGATGGAGTCGCAGACGCGCACCGTCAGCGGCGGCGGCGGTGTCTCGCCTTCCTTGACGACATCAAAGTGGTGGTAGAAGGTCGCCACTTCGTAGATTTCCGCCGGCGCCAGTTTCATCTCACGCGCCAGCGCGACGATGTGCGCGGCGCTGATGTGGTTGTAGCGGTCTTGTATCAGGTGCAGGAATTCAATCAGCAGGTCGCGCCGCCGCGGACGCTCGCCGAGCAGGGCGCGGATGTCGGACAGGGCGTCGGTGCTGACGCTCCTGCCGCGCGGTTGCCCGCGCTTTTTGCGGCGGGTGGGTTGTTTGGGGGTGGGGGTGGTTGGGGGCATGGGGGTAGTATAATCAATTGCCTATTCCCGCGACCTGCCGATGGTTCGGCGGCATTTGTGTTGGCTTGGCGCCATTCCCGCGAAAGCGGGAATCCAGTCGGGCAATAAGTGGCCTGCGGGTTTATTTTTGAATTATAAGCGAAGCGCCAGCAAGTCAAGAATCTACTATTCGATGGAGAGAAGACCATGATTCCTAAAAATCAACTGAACACTGCAGAAAAAAAATTATTAGAGGCTTTCCAGGAAGGCAAGTCAGGGAACACAAAAGAAGCTAGGAAACTAGAAGAGGCTGAGGGAATGCCTGTGGTCGATTTGGGAAATCAGGTGATACGTAGCAACTTTTTACGCGGTTTATTTTGTGAGGATTGTTATGGCAAGATAAATTATCGCGGGACTATCATTTACAAGGCTAAAGTTAGTTCTGCATTCAACATGGCTTTTTATGAAGTCAAGATTCCTGTTCGGTTTAATTCATGTCATTTTGATGAAAAAATCCAACTTGAAGGTTTTGAGTGCCCAGAATTAAGTTTTGTGAACTGCAATTTTCAACACGGCCTCGACGCTAATCAATCGGAAATAGGAAAAGATGTGTATTTGGTATTATGCAAATCTATCGGGGAAGTTGGCTTGTCTGGAGCAAGAATCGGAGGGCAACTGAGCTGTGCAGGTGCAAGATTTATGAATGGAGAGGGGTGCACTCTTCTGGCTCATAATATGAAAGTAGATGGTAATGTGCTATTGAATAGAGGATTTGTATCCGAGGGGGAAATCAGCTTGCTTGGAGCAAGAATCGGAGGGCAACTCAGCTGTGCAGGTGCAAAATTTATAAACGAAAAAGGGTGTACTCTTTTTGCCCATAACATGAAAGCAGACGGTTGCGTGTTATTGAGTGAAGGGTTTGAATCTAAAGGAGAAGTGCGATTAGATGGTGCAGAAATTGGAATGTGGATTAGTTGCAGCGGCGGGAATTTTATGAATAAAGAAGAATGTGCCCTTTTTGCCCAAGGCATACAAGTTCGCGGTAATGTGTTTCTGAATCAAAATTTCAAAGCTGAGGGCAGTGTGCATCTAAGCGGTGCAGAAATTAAAGGGCAACTTGTTTGTAAAGGTGGAAGTTTCATTAATGAAGAAAGAGAAGTTCTCCTTGCCCAAGGTATAAAGGTAGGCGATAGTGTGATTTTCAGTGAAGGATATCGCACCGAAGGCGAAGTGCGTCTGGATAACGCAGAAATCGGAGGTGCGCTTGTTTGCACAGGTGGGGCTTTCATTGACAAAGGAGGAAATGCTTTTATTATCCAAAACGCAAAAATAAATGGCAGTGTACACATGAATGAGAGATTCCAATCTGAAGGAAAAGTAAGTTTAGATAATGTGGAAATTGGAGGACAACTAAATTGCAGAAATGGAAGTTTCATTAATGAGAAAGGATACGCTCTTTCTGCCCAGAGCATGAAGGCAGCCTCTGTAGTATTCTTGAATGGTGGATTCGAGGCTAGAGGTATGGTGCATTTGGCTGGTGCAGAAATTAAAGGGGGGCTGGATTGTACAGATGGAAGTTTCATTAATGAGAAAGGATATGCTCTTTCTGCCCATAGCATGAAAGTAGCCTCTACAGTATTCTTGAGTAATGGATTTGTAGCCATAGGCATAGTGAATTTGAGTGGTGCAGAAATTCAAGGGGGGCTGGATTGTACAGGTGGAAATTTCATAGATGAAGAGAACGCTCTCGTTGCCGAAAATATAAAAGTAGCCGATGTAGTCATAGGGGAAAATTTTGAAGCTACAGGCGAGGTAAATTTATATCGTGCCAAAATTGATGGCAGCCTTCTTCTGAAAAAATGCCACTTGGCAGGATTAAGATTGACAGATGCACAAGTAGGCACATTTGCTGATGATAAGGTCAACTATACTGATTTTGATAGCAGTCATTATAATATAGATGGCTTTTCTTATCAGAAATTGGAAGGAATGTGGGAAAAGAGAAAGCAGGTGCAGTCCCGTCTTGTCTGGCTTAATTCAATGAACAAAGGTGGTGAATTTCGTCCACAGCTTTATGAGCAATTGATGAAAGTATATCTGGAAATGGGGCATACGCATTGGGCGCGGAAAGTTGGTTTTTCTGTAGAGAAGGAACGCCATAAAAGTATAAGTCAAGAAGAGAGTTTTTCATGGTGGAGATTTTGGTATTGGATTTTGAAAGTTGCCATTGGCTATGGTTATAAGCCTTTCAGGTCTTTTTATTGGTTTGCAGGCCTCATCATGACCGGATGTCTATTCTTTGGCAACACGCTTTTATGTGCAGAATATAATCCAGCTGAAGATTGGGTAGGATGTGGGGTTTGGCGCATGCTTCCATCAGACACTAAAGTTCTTCTGTCTGATGAATGGAGGGAAAATCAAACAGTTATTAAGGATTACCCTCAATTCAATCCCTTCCTTTATGCAGTGGAGACAGCGCTTCCTGTACTGCCGTTAGGCCAGACAGATAAATGGCACCCTAAGTCCCTGTGGCTTAAATTTGCACAGTCATTGATTACTTTTTTCGGAACCTTATTACTGGCTATTTTGGTTTTCTATGGTGCTGGTATCCTTGGCCCGCGCTGGAAAGAATAAGAATATTCGCAATTTATGCTATATTTCTCCAATGTCTTCATTAGTCTCATCTTATCTTCAGGATATTGCCAAGACCTACAGTGGCGGCCAGTTCACTGAGCATAGTTTTCGTGGTGATTTGCAGAAGTTTCTGAAAAAGCTTTTGCCCGATGCTCATATTACCAATGAGCCCCGGCAAATCACCAACTGCGGTGCTCCGGATTATGTTTTGGCGCGTGGGAAAATTCCTTTCGGCTATATTGAAGCCAAGAGTATAAACAAATCCCTGGATAATTCGGCTTATGAAGAGCAGTTAAGTCGTTATTTCAAGTTTACGAACAACCTGATTTTCACCAACTATCTTGATTTCCGCCTGTTTCGGGATGGAAAGCAAGTTTCTGAAGTCTCTATTGCGGATTTCAAGCACAATAAAATCAAGGGGAAGCCTGACAACTTTGATGATTTCATCAATCTCATCAAAATCTTTGCGGATTATGAAGGACAAACCATTACGAAGGCTGCCGTTCTTGCGGAACATATGGCGAACAGGGCAAAAGCGCTCGCTGGGGTTGTCGTCAAGGCTTTAGCCAGTGACACAGAGGATAAAAATAAGGCTAACAAAAGGGACAGCGAATTACAGAACCAGTTCAAAACATTCAGACGAGTTCTGATGCCGGACATGCTTCCAACTGAATTTGCCGATATGTATGCCCAAACCATTGCTTATGGCATGTTTGCTGCCCGCTTGCATGACCAGACTCTGGAAGACTTTTCCCGCCGTGAGGCAGCCTATTTGATTCCGGGAAGTAATCCGTTCCTCAGGAAATTTTTCCAACATATTGCAGGCGATGATTTGGATAAGCGTATTCAGTGGATTGTGAATAATCTTGCCGACATTTTCAGGGCGACAGATGTTGCGGAATTGATGAAGAATTTCGGCAAACCAACTCATCGCACTGACCCGTTTATTCATTTCTATGAAACTTTCCTTGAGAAGTACGATAAAAAGTTACGCAAAAGTCGCGGAGTGTATTACACACCAGAGCCGGTGGTAAGTTTTATCGTGCAGGCTGTGGATGAGGTTTTGAAGACCGAGTTCAAGCTGTCTGCCGGGTTGGCGGATACCGCTAAAATTAATGTTGAAATAGAGGATTCGCAGCGGGAATTACATAAAGTCCAGATTTTGGATCCTGCGACTGGCACCGGCACCTTCCTTGCCGAAGTGGTGAAAAAGATTCATGAAAGATTTGTCACGCAAAAAGGCATCTGGCCGGATTATGTGGAAAATGATTTGATACCGCGCTTGAATGGCTTCGAAATATTGATGGCATCTTATGCCATGGCACACCTGAAACTGGAAATGATTCTGAAAGATACCGGCTGCGGACCTGGGGACAGCCGCTTGCGGATTTTCCTCACCAACTCGCTGGAAGAGCATGATTCCGGGATTGGGAGCCAGTTGGCTATGTGGCTTTCTGATGAGTCGAAGGAAGCAGATGAGATTAAGCGTGATGTGCCGGTGATGGTAGTGCTGGGAAATCCCCCTTACGCTGTCAGCAGCAGCAACACCGGAGATTGGATTCGAGAACTGATTGAAAGTTACAAAATAGGTCTCAAAGAGAAAAAACTGAATCTGGATGACGACTACATAAAATTTACCTGTTACGGGGAATATCTGATTGAAAAGACTGGTGAGGGCATTCTTGCCTATATCTCCAACAACAGTTTTATTGATGGGATAACCCATCGCCAAATGCGCCGTCATCTACTGAAGACTTTTGACAAGATTTATATCCTGGACTTGCATGGCAACGCCAAGAAAAAAGAGACTTCCCCTGATGGTTCACCCGATAAAAATGTGTTTGACATTATGCAAGGTGTTTCCATCAATATCTTTGTCAAGACAGGCAAGAAGGAAAGTGGCGCTTTGGGGGAAGTTTTCCACTTTGATTTGTTTGGTGAACGCAAAAGCAAGTACAAATTTTTGTGGGAGCATGGCCTCGGAGAAGTCAAATTTCAGAAGCTGGAGCCTGTGCCTCCTGGTTTCTTTTTTGTGCCAAAAGATTTCTCTGCACAAGAGGAATATGAGAAAGGATTCATTGTGAACAAATTGTTCAACGTATTCAACTCAGGGATAAAAACTGACCGAGACAGTCTTTTTATTGATTTTGATGCCAAGAAGCTTTCTGCTCGCATAGAAAAACTGTTTTCGGGAGATTTTGATGAAACTTTCAAAGAAGAGTTCCAGGTCAAAGACTCAGGAAGCTATAAACTTACCAGAAAAATACAAAATAGAAACTATGATGCTAATCACATTAACTCAATCCAATACAGACCATTTGATTGTCGCTGGATTTACTATACTCCGACAATGATTAGCCGCCCAGCAGAAAAGGCAATGAAGCATATACTCGCAGGCGAGAACCTGGGGTTGATGACCTCCCGGTCGTACCCCACTAACTCTGTATTCGATCGTGTTTTTATAACTCGCCATATCGCGGATGTTCACGCCGCCAGCGATCAAACTTACTTTTTCCCGCTCTACACGTACCCCGACAAAAAGCAAATTCGGCTCGACGGTGAAAGCACCCGTAAGCCAAACCTGAGTGCCGATATTGTAAAAAACATCGCCGGCCAACTTGATTTGCAATTCATGCCGGAAGAAACCAATCGTCGCAACACCTTTGCGCCGGTAGATATGCTGGACTATATTTATGCAGTGCTTCACAGCCCTGCCTACCGTGAAAAATATCGGGAGTTTCTCAAGATAGATTTCCCTCGCATACCATTTCCTGAGAATAAAACCCAATTCCGCAAATTGATAAAGCTCGGTGCCGAGTTGCGCGCCTTACACTTGATGGAAAGTTCCAAACTGGAAACTTTGGCGACGTCCTACCCAGAAACAGGTGACAACATTATCAGCAATATCAAGTATGAGAAAGGAAAGATATGGATTAACGAAAAACAATATTTTGAAAAAATCCCTCAAGCTGCATGGGATTTCTACATCGGTGGCTACCAGCCTGCCCAAAAATATCTAAAAGAACGAAAAGGCCGCGCCCTGATTTGGGATGAAATCAACCATTACCAGAAAATTATCGTAGCGCTGACAGAGACCAGAAAAATCATGTCAAGAATTGACAAGGTTTTGTGATACTGACTCACAATAAAGGAGGACTCGCGTAGAAGTATTTAATGGCAGCGATTATTCCCCAGCATCCGAAAAAGATTGCTGCTCTCGTGATATGTACGGTATATGATGATCGTGCTATTTTCTCTGCTCCCCGCATTAACAAGTTTCTATCCATATTTGGCTTGTCGTAGATGAATCCGGATATTGCATTCATCTTGTCCTCTTGATGGTGGTTTGATATGTCTAGTTTGGATTTTTCCATCAAATTTCTGGATGGCACTTCTCTTTCCAACATCCATCTGACTGCTTCGCGGAACAAATCTTTTGCATACACATAAATTACCCATGTCATTGCGGCATGTGCCATGCCAAATATTATAATGAAAGGAGTGGGGGCGTTCTGAATTATGTTTATGTACGCAAAATTGGCCATGCTTCATTCTCGCCTGAGAGATGTTATCACATTTTCTTCCACTGATGCTGACACTTGCACCAGCAAAAGAATACAGTATTCTATTCCAATCGGCGGCCATCGCCAAAAACACAAAACCAAAGGAGGCACCCATGAGTTGGAGAGAAATAAAAGCCGAAGAAACCTATTCGGAAGAGCAAATCAAGCAGAGGCTTGAGGAGGAACTGCCGCGCTGGTATTACGAGGACGGCTGGATACGGCGCAAATACCGCACGCAGGGCTGGAAAGGGACGCTGATGGTCATCAACACGGTGGGGCATCTGGCGGAAGCCGCCTTCCACCATCCGGACCTGACCGCTTCGTATGCGTTTGTCGTCGTCAAGTTGATGAACCACGCCGCGAAGGGCGTGACGAACAAGGATTTCGAGTTGGCGAAAAAAATCGAGGAAGTGATTCAGTGGCAGCCTGGCAAAGAGGGCGGGGCACTGGAAGGCACGCCTTCAGACCAGCGGTTTGCCTATATCAAGTATGACGAGTGAGGGTGGGCGACAACAAGCATCCCGCGCGATATGTGCTGCCTGCTCCAGCCGTTTGTCTCTCATTTGACAGCCAGATCCATGGCGGCTGCCGCAGCCTTCAGCCGTTTGTCCCGTGTCCATAGCAGCGCCTCTGGCTCCAAGGCAGTTGCGGCCAGCAAATGGACATCAACATAAGAGATGCCAAGCCCCATTAACTTGTTCTTGTCGATAAAATACAGCGCTTCGGATTCCTCAACAGCTCGAAGAGCGGGTAATTGCCTCAGCGTCAGCAGAATCTCGTCCCGGTCGGGGAAAAAACTGCCACATGCAATTTCACCGATGACAAAGGGGTGAGCAAGCACTTGGCAACTGTCAAGCAAGTGCGTCAATGTTTTGTCAGCGGTACGCAGGTGATCAATCCATACCGAAGTGTCAACAAGAATCACTGGTCAGAAACGACGCCGGGGAATGGGCTTGATATCAGGCGCACAGCCTCCCAATCTTGCAAGTCGCCGCGCACTTTCCCGTTCGACGAGCGCTTGCAACGCTTCCCGAATCAGTTTCGGTTTTTCGGTGATATTGGTAATGGCTTGGGCTTGGGCCAGCAATTCATCATCTATATTCAATGTTGTTCTCATTGATTTGATACTCCATTTGTAGTCAGTCAGCCAGTTGCAGGATTGCAACTGACATCATAATTATACACTAACTGATGCTGATAATGATGCCCCCCAGGCTGCTTGCAAGTTTATTGACAAGTGGGGATGGGGCGTCCTCTGCCGCTACCATGCGCCCAATCGCCTGTCTGTTCAGCCCGCCTGAGCGGGCAGGGCGGATTTCAGGTATGACCTCCAGCATGAAATGTCAGGCGGTCTATCTCCGACGACTGGCCAGACATTGCTCGATTTCATGCAACCGTACTTCCAGTCCCTCATACATCTCCGGGTCCGGGTCAATTTCCACGACCTCGCCATCGCGCATGATGACAACCTTGGTGCCGGCCAGGTGTGCAATCAGATGTGCGCGTCTGGCAGCCCGTTTCAGGGCGGCCATTACGCCATCATCCGTTTCGTCCGGTTTCGGAGCCTTCTTATCAGCAGGTTTTTTCATTTTGACAGGAAGGTACCTACAAAACCCCGCCCACCGCCAGCAGCAGCACGGCCAGTAGAATCGCGGCGGTGATAAAAAGCGCCGTCGCAAGCCATTGCAGCCGGTCTTTGACGACCAATCCCGCGAGCGCCATCAGCACGATGACGGCGAACAGGCTAATCAATGGTCTCATTCGGGTCCTCCGGGTTGTGGCTTTTGGCGCTGATTTCGTAGGGTTGCGCGCCGATGGAAAGCGTTGCGCCGTCGGGGGCGCCGATGTGCAGGGTGTCGCCGGCGGCGGCCATTCGCAGCATGGCGAGGCCGGGGGAGGGGCCGTCGGGCAGCGGGCAGAAATCAACCACCTGCCCGCAAGGCTCGGTTTGCCGGTCGCTGAAAACCGGGGCGCCGGCGGCCACATCGCGCCCGTCGCTTGAGAACAGGTAAGTCCGGCGTTTCAGTTTGCCGAGGTAGTGGGTGCGGGCGACAATTTCCTGCCCCGGGTAGCAGCCCTTTGAGAAACTGACGCCGCCGAGCAAATCCATGTTGGCCATCTGCGGCACCAGTTCCTCGCTGGTCGCGTCGCTGACATGCGCGATGCCGGACTGGATGTCGCAGCAGCGCCAGGTATCGCAAGTCATCGCCCGGCATCCTTTTTGCACCGCGCCGCGCCACAGTTCAATCAATGTTTCGCCATCCGCGTAAACCGCCGCGCGCGGTTGAATGCCCGGCGTCTTGAAGGCCATCACCGCCGCGCCCGCGCCTGCAACCGCTTTGCCTGCCGCGCCCGCCGCCCGCTCCGGCACTTCACCCGCCGCCGCGCCAATCACGCCAAACCCGGGCAGTTCATCACTCACATCCGACAGTTCCACCTTCGCCCTCAGCACAAACATTGAAAGACGCTTCATCACCGGCGCGACGCGCTCGCGCGGCATCTGCAAATACCAGGCGCCGCCCGCCGCGCGCCCGCCGAAGGCGAGGAAACTGCAATACATTCGCCCCTTCGGATTGCACAACGCCGCAAGCCGCGCCTCGCCCGCGGCCAGTTCGCGCAAGTCGTTGCTGGCCTGGTTGTGCAGAAAATCTTCGGCGTCCTCGCCGCTGATTTTCAGCACGCCGAAGTTATCCAGCGGGCAGACGATGCCGGCGCCGCCAAGGTCAAGGTCGGCGCTGCACACCTGCTGCAAACGCTCCCCCGCAATCCATTCAGCCCACCCGGTCATGCCTGCCAAGCCTCCACGCCGTCATTCAAACCATGCACCGCGCCATGCCAACCAAGCCGCGACGCCCCGCATTCAAACCACCGCACCATGCCGTCAAACCACCGCGCCCCGTTGTTCCGGCTGTCCGCCCGTGTTGCTGAACACTTGCAGTTGCTTGTGATATTTGTCCAGTTGCCCCTCCAGATGTTCGGCCTGAAGGCTTTGCTTCTCAATCACATCCGCCGGCGCCTTGTCGAGGAAATTGCGGTCGGCCAGCCGCGTTCTCATGCCGGCCAGCGTTTTCTCCGTCTTTGCAATCTCTTTCTTCAGCCGCAGCGTCTCGGCCTCGATGTCAATCAGGCCCTCCGCCGGAATCAGAATCTTGACCTGTCCGGCCAGCGCAATCGCCGCCGGCGGCGCCTCGCTGTCGGCGGCCAGCCATTCCAGTTGTCCGATTCCGGCAAGGCGCGCAATCCAGCCGCCGCAGTCGTCGAACAGCGCGCGGTCGGCATCGCCCCAGTTTTGCAGCAGCACCGGCACCGCCCGCCCCGGCGGCACATTCATCTCGGAACGAACCTGGCGAATCGCCGACACAAACGATTGCAATCGCGCCATCGTCCGCTCCGCTTCCGCATCGCGCGCAACATCGCCGCACAGCGGGTAGGGGCGCTGCTGTATGTCGGCTTCATCGTGCCCGGTCAGTGGCTTGATCTGCTGCCATATCTCGGCGGTGATGAACGGAATCACCGGATGCAGCATTCGCAAACACGCCTCCAGCGTGTCCATCAGACAGGCCCGGTTTGCGCGCGCGCTGTCGCTGCCGCCATTGGCGCTGTTGCCATCGCCGCCATCGCCGCCGCCGTCGTCCTGGACAATCTTGGTGATTTCCAGATACCAGTCACAGAAGTCGTGCCAGACAAACTCGTGCATCGCCGCGGCAATCAAATCAAACCGGTATTCCCTGAACCACCGCTCGGTCTGTTCCAGCACGCGATGCAGCCGCGACGCAATCCAGCGGTCGGCCAGCGTCGCCGCCGCGCCCGCGCCAAGCGCGGATTCAGATGGTGACACATTGCCCGCCGCGCCCGCACCGCGCCCGGATTCAGACGGCAACGCACCGCCCGCCGCCGCGCCGCCGTCGCGCACCGGCGCCTCCGGGCAAACCATCACCGCGAACCGCGCCGCGTTCCACAGTTTGTTGCAGAAGTTGCGGTAGCCCTCAATGCGCTGCATGTCAAACTTGATGTCGCGCCCGGTCGAGGCCAGCGCGGCGAAGGTGAAGCGCAGCGCGTCGGTGCCGTAGGCGGCGATGCCGTCGGGGAAGTCCTTGCGCGTGTGCTGCTCGATGCGTTTCGCCATCGCCGGCTGCATCAGGCTCGCGGTGCGCTTGGCGACGAGGTCATCCGGCGAAATGCCGTCAATCAAGTCAATCGGGTCGAGAATGTTGCCCTTTGATTTCGACATTTTCTGCCCCTCAATGTCGCGCACCAGGCCGTGCACATACACCTCGTGAAACGGCACATCGCCGGTGAACTTCAGCCCCGCCATGATCATCCGCGCGACCCAGAAGAAGATGATGTCAAAGCCGGTCACCAGCACGCTGGTCGGGTAAAACGCCTTCATCTCCGGCGTCTGCGACGGCCAGCCCAGCGTCGAGAAAGGCCACAGCGCCGACGAAAACCAGGTGTCCAGCACATCCGGTTCCTGCGTCAGCGCCACTTCGCCGCCCAGGTGGTGCTTGTCGCGCACCGCCTGTTCGGAATCGCCGACATACAGGTTGCCGCTGTCGTCATACCACGCCGGTATCCGGTGCCCCCACCACAGTTGCCTGCTGATGCACCAGTCCTGGATGTTGTCCATCCACTCAAAATAGGTCTTCTCCCAGCGTTTCGGCACAAAGCGCACGCGCCCGTCGCGCACCGCCTCGCACGCCGCCGGCGCCAGTTGCCGCGCGTTGACAAACCACTGGTCGGTCAGGTACGGCTCGATCACCGCGTGGCTGCGGTCGCCGCGCGGCACCGCGTGGCGGTGCGGGCGCTCGTCTTCCAGCAGGCCCTGTTCGCGCAAATCCGCCAGCACGCGCTTGCGCGCCTCAAAGCGGTCCAGCCCGCGGTACGCCTCCGGCGCACGCGCGCCGAGCGTCGCGTCGTCGTTGAACAGGTTGATCATCGGCAAATCGTGGCGCCGCCCGACTTCATAGTCGTTGAAGTCGTGCGCCGGCGTGATCTTGACGCAGCCGGTGCCGAATTCCATCTGCACATAGTCGTCGGCAAGCAGCGGGATGACGCGCCCGGTCAGCGGCAGCGTCAGGCGCCTGCCGATGGAGTCCCGGTAGCGCTCGTCGTCCGGATGAACGGCGGCGGCGGTGTCGCCGAGCAGGGTTTCCGGGCGCGTCGTCGCGACGACGACATGGCCGTCGCCGTCGGCGTACGGGTAGCGAATGTGCCACAGGCGCCCGTCTTCCTCGTTGGAAACCACTTCCAGGTCCGACACCGCGGTTTTCAGCACCGGGTCCCAGTTGACCAGCCGCTTGCCGCGGTAAATCAGCCCCTCGTCGTACAAGCGGACAAACGCCTCGCGCACCGCGTGCGACATGTCGTCGTCCATCGTGAAGCGTTCACGGCTCCAGTCGAGCGACGCGCCGAGGCGGCGCAGTTGCTGCGTGATCATGCCGCCCGACTGTTTCTTCCATTCCCACACCTTTTCAACAAAGGCGTCGCGCCCGAGCGCGAGGCGCGACTGGCCGCCGGCCTCCAGTTGCCGCTCGACGACCATCTGCGTCGCGATGCCGGCGTGGTCGGTGCCGACCTGCCACAGCGTCTTGTCGCCCGACATGCGCCGGTGGCGTATCAGGCAGTCCATCAGCGTAATCTGGAAGGCGTGGCCCATGTGCAGCGTGCCGGTCACATTCGGCGGCGGAATCATGATGCAGCAGGGCGCGCCGTCGCCGCGCGGCGAGAACAGGCCGAGCGATTCCCAGCGCCGGTACCAGCGCTGCTCGATCTGCTCCGGGCGGTAGGTCTTGTCCACGGGTTCGGCGCGCCGGTCGGCGGGCGGCGGCGCGGGCGGACTGTCGCTGCTCATCGGGGCTTTCAGGGGAACTGTCGGGGGGGCTTTCAGGCCCCGGCGCGGTTCAGCAGAAACTCCGTCAGCAGCGGCACCGGGCGCCCCGTCGCGCCCTTGTTCTTGCCGGTGTACCAGGCGACGCCGGCGATGTCCAGGTGCGCCCACCGGTAGTTTTCGGCGAAGCGCGACAGGAAGCAGGCGGCGGTGATGGTGCCGGCCCAGCGCCCGCCGATGTTGGCCATGTCGGCGAAGTTGCTGCTGAGTTGCGGCTGGTATTCGTCCCACAGCGGCAGTTGCCAGGTGCGGTCGCCGGCGCTTTCGCCCGCCGTCAGCAGTTGTTCGGCGAGCGCCTGGTCGTTGCTCATCAGGCCGCTGGCCTCGTTGCCGAGCGCGACGACGCAGGCGCCGGTCAGCGTCGCCACATCCACGACGCATTCGGGCTTGTATTTTCCGACCCAGGTCAGCGCGTCGCACAGCACCAGCCGCCCCTCGGCGTCGGTGTTCAGTATCTCGACGGTCTGCCCCGACATCGTCTTGACGATGTCGCCGGGCCTGCTGGCGCGCCCGCCCGGCATGTTCTCGGCGCACGCCAGCACCGCGACGACATTCAGCGGCAGCCGCAGGCGCACGCAGGCGGCGACGGTGCCGAGCACCGACGCGGCGCCGCACATATCAAACTTCATCTCGTCCATCGCCGCGCTCGGCTTGATCGAGATGCCGCCGGTGTCGAAGGTGATGCCCTTGCCAATCAGCGCGACCGGGCGCTGGCGCGCAGGCCCGCCGCGGTATTCCAGGCAGACCAGGCAGCCGGGAACATGGCTGCCGCGGCTGACCGACAAAAACGCGCCCATGCCGAGGCGCTCCATGTTCTTCTCG
Organism: Gammaproteobacteria bacterium; assembly: GCA_028817225.1. Lineage (NCBI taxonomy): Bacteria > Pseudomonadati > Pseudomonadota > Gammaproteobacteria > Gammaproteobacteria bacterium. The sequence continues at coordinate 17,466 of JAPPQC010000048.1, forward strand.
CTCAGCACGCGCACGCGCAGTTTGCTTGACGAACGCCCCAGTTTGCGCGCCTGCTCGGCCACATAGGCCGGCGTGCAGACATTGGGCGGCAAGTCGCCCAGTTCGCGCGCCAGGTTGATGCCGTGGGCGATGCCCTCCGACTCGCGGATGGCCGCGCGCGCCTGCGCGACATCGTCGGCGTGGAACACGCAGCGGTCAATGCGGAGTTTGTCCTTTCTCCGGCCCTTGGTCGCGCCGCGCGTGGACAGGTAGCGGTAGCAAGCGTGCTGCAACGCGGTCGCCAGTTGGCGCGTGGCGTGGTGTTCGTCCTTCGGGCGCGCGCCGGAAAAACAATAGAGCACCGACGCCGGCTTCAGCGCCACCGCCGCGTGCGCCGCGGTGCGCGCGATGCGGTCGAAACGCCGGCGGTTCATCTCCTTTCTCTTGCCGAGGCCGATGAGGATGACCGTCTTGTGGCGCGGCTGCGGCGTGTGCAGCACCAGCGTCTTGTTGAAGTCCGCCGAAAAGCCGGCGTTGTGCGCCGCCTGCGAAAGATAGCCGTCGGCGGCGTCGTCCATGTCGTCGAACGCCTGCGAGCGCCCGCGCAAACGGCGCCCGGCGTACAGGGGTATAATGCTGCACGCGCTCGACAGGGACGCCGGGTTTCTTGAAGTGGCTGTTATCTGCATGATGTCCTGTTTCCTGTTGTGGGTGTCAAAGCGCGGTATTTTACCGCATATCCGTTGAAGCACTACCACCGCCGCCGGCCTTTCGGGCATGACCATTTTTGAACGCTATTTCTTCCGCGACCTGCTGGTGAACCTCGCCGCCGTCGTGTCGGTGCTCGCGCTGATGACGGCGGGGCGGCTGCTGATCACGCTGACGGGCAAGGTCGCGGGCGGCAGTTACCCGCCCGACATCGTGCTGCCGCTGCTGCTGCTGGGCACGCTCGACTGGGTCGTGCAGACGCTGCCGTTCAGCGCGATGCTGGCGAGCGTGCTGGTGCTCGGGCGCTATTACCGCGACAACGAGATTTACGCCGCGTTCTCGATTCGCGTCGGCTACCGGCGGATATTCTCGACGCTGATGCGCCTCGGCGCGCCGCTCGCGCTGCTGGCGCTTTACCTGATGATGAATGTGCTGCCGACGGCGCACCAGCAGTTCCGCTTCATCAAGGAATCCGGCAAGCAGCGCGTGGATGTCGGCGCGGTCGGCGCCGGGCGCTTCCTGCAGATGGACGGCGGCGTGCTGTTCATCGAGCGGCGCGACGGCAACGCCGTCGAGGGCGTTTTTGTCGCCGCGCGCCGCGACGGCAAATGGACCGTCGAGACCGCGGCGCGCGGCGAGCAGCGCGGCCCCGAAGGCGGGCGCAAATGGCTGGAACTGCACGATGGCCGCTTCTACGAGCAGGCGCCGGGGCGCGACGGGCTGGTGGTGTCGTCGTACCGGCGCCACTCGGTGCTGCTGCCGCAGCAGGCCACCGACTGGCGCATGGACAAGCCCGACATGATGAGCCTCGCGGCGTTGTGGGCGTCGCCGCTGCCGGCGCACCGCGCCGAATTGCAGTGGCGTTTGTCCATTCCGGTTTCATTGCTGCTGCTGCTGATGATTTCCGAGCCGCTGAGCCGCACGGCGCCGCGCCGCGGGCGCTCGCTGCCGCTGGCCGCGAGCATCGTCTTCTTCCTGATTTACTCGAATGTGCTGGCGCTGGTGACCGGCATGATTGCGTCCGGGCGCCTGCCGGCGGCGCCGGGCGTGTGGCCGGTGCATCTGACGGTGCTGGCGCTGGCGCTGTTCCTGATGCGCCAGCGTGTACGCAGGCCGCGCGCGGCGGCGGCGCCAATCAAGGGGGCGGCGTGAGGCGGGCCGATTGCCGCCGCGTGCGCGCGATGCACGCGGCAATGCAGGGAACGGCGCGGGCGAGGGCGGCGTGAGGCAGATAGACCGCTATCTCGGGCGCAGTTTGCTGGGCGGCGCCGCGCTTGCGTTGCTGGCGCTGGCGGCGGTGGACGCGATGATCAGCCTGGTGGACGAGGTCAAGGATGTGGACGACGACTACACGCTGGCCGACGCCGCCTTCTACACGCTGCTGATGCTGGTCGCCGGCGTGTATGAACTGCTGCCGGTGGCGGTGCTGATTGGCGCCGTCATCAGCCTCGGCAACCTGGCCGCGCAGTCGGAACTGGTCGCGTTTCGCGCGTTGCACTATTCGCGCGCGCGCATCACCGCGTCGGTGCTGATGACCGGCGCGCTGCTGATGCTGTTCACCTTTGCATTGGGCGAGACGGTGGTGCCTGCCGCGGTCGGCAAGGCGCATCAAATCAAGCACTCACGGCAGGCGTCGCCGAGCGCGCTGGATGGCGTGGGGGAAAGTGTTGAACAAGGAGGCGCACAAAGGGCCGAACAAAGGGCCGCTGGCCGCTGGCTGCGCGACGGGCGTCATTTTATTCACATCGGCGGGGTCGCCGCCGATGGCCGGCACGCCGAGGTCAGGGTGTACGAATTGAACGACGAACACCATCTGGCGCGGATTATCGAGGCCGGGCGCGCGCGGGCGACGGCGGATGAATGGGTGCTGGCTGATGTCACGCTGAGCGAACTGCGCGGCGGCGAGGTCTCCATCACCCGCCGCGAGCGCCTGCATCTGCCGCGTGCGGCGCCCGGCGGGGCCGGCGAGCGTGATGTGTCGGAGTTAAACCCCGCCGCGATGAATGTCTTCCAGTTGTTTGATTATGTGGAGTTTCTTCGCGCCAGCAAATTGTCCGGCGCGCGCGCCGAACTGGCGTTGTGGACCCGTTTCAGCGCCGCGCTCTCAATCATCGTCATGCTGCTGCTGGCGATGCCGTGGATCTTCTTTTCGGCGCGCAGCGCGGGTTCCGGCAAGCGCCTGTTCTTCGCCATCCTGATCAGCCTCGCCTACATGATCGGCAGCCGCGTCATCGGCGACGCGGCGGTGGTCTGGCAGATGCCGCCGGTCGTCGGCGCGTTCCTGCCGGTCGCGCTGTTCGCCGCCGCCGGCGCCGTCCTGCTGAAACGGCTGCAAGCGGGTTAGTCCGTGTGCGTCGCCGCCGGTCACTGTTGGCTTTCTGGCAGGCGGTTGCGCCACGCGAGGCATTCATCGTTGAACAGGTCGGTGGCAGGTTCAGGTCCTGATGCGCCGAGCGACAGCATCGCGGTACGCCGGCCAAAGATGTTGCCGCTCCGCTGAGACGCTGCAAGCAGGTTAGTTTTGGTGCGCGTCGTCGCTCGCCACCAACCGGCTCGCCGACAGGCGGTCGTGCCACGCGAGGCGTTCGTTGTTGAACAGGGCGGCGACAAAACCAAGACCGAGTGTGGTCAGCGACAGCATCGCCGCCGCGAACCGCAGCAGCGCGGTGCGCCAGTTGACATTGCCGCCGCCGTCGGCGACGACGCGGATTTTCCAGGTCTTCATGCCGGGCGTCTGCCCACCGTGCGTCCAGAACCAGGTGAAATAGGCCGCAATCAGCGCATACAGAAAGGCCGCATAGACGGGGTAGAGGGGGTGTTCCGGCGTGATGCCGGCGATGCTCCACGGCAGCGACGCCAGCGCCAGCACGGCGAACACGAACAGCGCGTCATAGAACATCGCCGCAGCGCGCCTTGCAAGGCCGACGCCCCGGACGCCGCCGCCGATGCCTCGAACGCCGCCGCTGGCGCCCCCGATGCCATCGCCAGCGCCCTCACTGCCGCCGCCGCCGGCGTCTTTGTCGCGGTTTTGTGCCATAATCCGGTAATGGGAGATTCAGTGATGAACTCAACGATGAAGGGGGCTTGCGGCGGCGCCGCCGCCGAATTGCCGCCCGGCGAGCGTAGTCTAATCGAAAGCTTCATCGGCGGCGCGTTTTCCGAGCGCGGGCTGTCGCGCAACACGCTGGCGGCCTACCGCCGCGACCTGGCCGGTTTCGCCGCGTGGCTGCGCCGGCGCGGCACGGCGCTTGCAAACGCGGGCCGCGGCGACTTGCAGGACTGCCTCGCCGACCGCATGCGGCGCGGCTACGCATCGCGTTCCAACGCGCGCTGGTTGTCGTCGCTGCGCGGGTTTTATGCGTGGATGGTGCGCGAGAAACGCGCCGCCCGCAATCCGTGCGAGCGGATGCCGTCGCCGCGCGCGGGCCGCAAACTGCCGCCGGTGCTGCGCGAGAACGAAGTCGAGCAACTGCTGGAGGCGCCCGACACCGCCACCGCGCACGGCCTGCGCGACAAGGCGATGCTGGAATTGATGTACGCCGGCGGCCTGCGGGTCTCGGAACTGGTCGGCCTGACCTTCCCGCAGGTCTTTGCCGACGGCGGCTACCTGAAAATCACCGGCAAGGGCGGCAAGGAGCGGCTGGTGCCAATCGGCGAGGAGGCCTGCGAATGCCTGCAACGCTACCTCGACGACGCGCGCCCGCAACTGATGAAAGGGCGCGGCGAGTGCGAGGCGGTGTTTGTGTCGCGGCGCGGCGCCGGCATCACGCGGCAGACTTTCTGGCACGGCCTGAAGCAACTGGCGCGCAAGGCCGGCATCGCCCGCCCGTTCTCGCCGCACACGATACGCCACGCCTTCGCGACGCACCTGCTCGACCACGGCGCCGACCTGCGGACGGTGCAGATGCTGCTCGGCCACAGCGACCTTTCAACAACGCAAATCTACACGCACATCGCCAACCGGCGGCTGAAGGATTTGCACCGCGCACACCACCCGCGGGGCTGAACGGATGCGCGGGTTTCAGTTTTTTGCATTGCCGGCGCTTGCGGCGTTGCTTGTGCGGCGTGCGCGAGCCGTTCGGTGCATATTTAGCGTTTTGCGGAAGGCGGGGTTGAACGCGCTGACTGCGCGGCGCACGCGCAGCGTTCGGACTGGCCGGGGCATTCTTGCGGCGCCGTTGATGCTGTTTGCGCTGCTCGCCGCGCCCGCCGTTGCCGACCGGCAGAGCGTGATTGACGGCCTGAACCGGCTGGTGCCCGACCTTGGCGAGGTGACGGTTACCGAGACGCCGATGCCGGGCATTTACCAGGTTATTCACGCGGGCGGCGTGGTTTATGCGAGCGACGACGGCAAATATCTGCTGTACGGGTCGCTGGTTGACCTTGAAAAGCAGGTTGACCTGACCGAAGTGGCGCTCAACGACTTTCGCAAGAACGCGCTGGCGCCGCTGACGCAGAACCGCCTGATTCCGTTTCCGGCGCGCAACGCCCGCCATGAAGTCATCGTCTTTACCGATGTAACCTGCGGCTATTGCCGCAAGTTTCACCGCAACATGCGCCGCATGAACGACCTCGGCATCAGCGTGAATTACCTGCTGACGCCGGTGCTGAGCGACCAGGCCCGCGCCGACGCCGTCAATGTCTGGTGTGCGCGCGACCGCAGCGCGGCGCTGACCGCCGCCAAACGCGGCCAGCCTTTGCCGAACAAGCAGTGCGAGACCCCAATTGACAGCAACCTGCGCCTCGCCAAATCACTGCGCGTCAGCGGCACGCCGGCCATCTTCCTGGCCGGCGGCTCGCTGCTGCCGGGCTATGTCGAACCGGACAAACTGCTGGACATGATTGAAAAGGAGCCGGCGGGCGCGGCGCAATGAACGGCGGCGCCCCAATTGTCACGGACAGTTGAAATCAATCAGAACCATTCGTTACCAGTTGGTACAGCATCTTGACAATTTTGGGATGCAGCGTTCTCCCCGCATGAAAGGGCAGGACGAACCTTTCCCGACCTCTTTGGTATATCCGGTGACTTCCCCTGCTTCTGACATTCCGGAACCCCGCCCTGACAAGCATCTTCTCCGCTTCCCGGGCAGTCAGTCTCGGCAGTTCAGGCAACGCCGATGTCCATGGTGGCCGTCAGTATTTCCTTGCTTGCGAAATATGATTTTTCTTCCGCCGACAAAGTTTCCAGATACAAAGCCGCCGCTTCCTTTATGTTGTCCAGAACTTCCTCCAGGGACTCCCCTTGAGTGTGGCATCCTTTCATTGCCGGGCAGAAGGCATAATATCCGTAATCATCTTTTTCGATTACTACGCCGAATTTCATGTCATTGCCTCCGTTGCTTCCTCCCGCGGAGCGGGCGGCCCGCAGGTGATTTCCCCATTCTATCATCAAACACCGTTACTGCGCGGAATGCCCCGGGAAAATTGACCGGTTCGCCGGATGGTTTCCCGCTGTGCTTCCAGGCGTGCTACATTGATGGAAAGGCGCCGCTTTGGGCGCAATGCAATGACAAGGCATTGAGGAATTGAGTTGCGGCACGCAAACAAAGTGGGATTTCGCGGGTGGGCCGGGTGTTCGTTCCGGGTGTTCTTTGCGGCGTTGGCGGCGGCGGGTTTGCTGGTTGTTGCAGGTTGTCAGGGCGGTTTCACCCGGCTGGACGGGCAGTGCGGCGATTATCCCTGCTGCTGGAGCCGCGATGCCGTCCGCGCGGAATTGGGCAAAAACCATATCCTGAAAGGGGTTGAACTGAAATCATATGCCGGCGAGATTGCCGTTCACGACCCCGCCAACTGGTGGACAAAAAGCAGGATAACGGGGGAGAGTTGTTCTTTTGTGGTCGCCGGGGACGGGCAGGGGCGGACTGTCGTGGAGGCCTCTTTTTTGCCGGAGCCGGTTGTGTTGTCCATCCCGATGTCGAATGTGAATTTCTACATGGGGCAAGTGAACGAGGATCAGATGATCGTCTTGCAGCAGCATCCCGCCGGGGCCAGCCTTTCCTGGTCCAATTTCAACGAAAAAGGTTTTCTGAATTACGGCGACTGTTCCGACGACGGCTACTTCATCAAGGAGTGCGCCCGTTACTGACGCTCAGTAGTCGTGGAGTTGGCCGTTGGCGGTCAGCAGCAGCGAGGTTCGCAGTTTCCGGTTCGGGAACAGTTTTTTGACGCCGTCGCGGTAGCAAAGCATCTGCCCGCGGTAGCGCTCGCCGAGGGTTTCGGCGTCGCCGTTGCGGTGGGTTTTGTAGTCCACCAGCCAGGCCGAGTCCTTGCCGACGCACAGGCGGTCGAGCGTGCCGAAGACCTGTTCGCCGCCATCGCGGTAGAGCAGCGGCATTTCATTGTGCACGCGCTGGTAGAGGGCGTCGGTGAACAGGTCGGCCAGGTGCGGTTGGCGCACCAGATTCCATGCCTCGCGCACCCACGCCGCCAGCGATTCGCCGTCGGCGCCGTATTCCTGCGACAGGCGGTCGCACAGCGCGCCGGAATCGGCGAAATCCGATGTGTTCAGCAGTTGCAGCGCGCGGTGGATAATCTGGCCGCGCCGCGCGCCGTCTTCGTCGGATGAGAAGGTTGCGGCGGCATGGGTTGCGGTTTGGCTCGGACTTCTCGCCGCCGCAATTCGCGGCGCCGTCGGTGGTTTATCGCCTTCAAGGCGAGACGTTGGTGGTTGCGGCGCCGGTTCATCATCTACGGTGTGCGCTGTCGGTGGTTGCGGCGACGCCGGTTCGCCGTCTCCGGTGTGCGCTGCCGGTGTTTGCAACGGCGCCGGTTTGCCGTTTTTGGCGCGTGCGGCGGGTGGTTTTGGCGCTTTGCCGGTGCGGGCGAGGGCGTCGTCGCCGAGCAGGCCATCCTCGCCGATGGCGTCGCTTATTCTCGCGTACCAGTGATTGCCACCGGGCTTGCCGCTGCCCGACACGAACAGGTATTGCTTCGCCCGCGTCAGCGCGACATACAGCAGGTTGGCATCTTCGCGTCGCTCGCGTTGTTCGCGCTGCTCGACGAGGCTGTGCAGCGCGCCGCCGCGCCCGGCCTTTGCCGGCAGCAGCGCGAACTGGTCGGGTTTGCCGGCGCCGGGCGGCCACTGCACCAGCGGCTGGTAGGTGTCCTTGTTGCGCTTTGTCGGCGCGCAGTCGGCCAGAAAGACGACCGGCGCCTCCAGCCCCTTGGCGCCGTGTATCGTCATCAGGCGCACGCAGCCGCTGTCTGTCGGCGCGTGCGTGGCGGCGCGCCGGCCACCGAGACGGCGCAGGGTTTTCAGGTTGTGCAGGAAGCGTTCGGTGTCGGGATAGCGCCCGCTGTCGAAGTCAAGCGCGTATTCCAGCAGCGCGTTCAGGTGGTCGCCGACGCGCTCGCTTTCCGGCTCCGGGACGGCGCGCCGGTAGCGCTGCGCGAGACCGGCCTCGCCGTAGATGCGGTCGAGCAGGTCGTGCGGCGGCAGTTGGCCGCGCAGTGCGATCCACGACGCCAGTTGGCGTTCAATGGCCCGCCATTGCGGGGCGGCGGCGTCTTCGGCGTTCTCTTCGGCCAGCCGCGCGAGTTTGCGTTGCCAGCAGTCGCCCGGCGTTCGCGCGATTTGCCACAACTGTTCGTCGCTCAGCGAGTAGATCGGCGAGCGGAGCACGACGGCGAGCGCGTCGTCGCGGCGCGGGTTTTGCAGGAATTCCAGCAGCGCGATGATATCCGCCGCCTCCAGCGAGGTCAGGAAATTCTGCTCGTGCGCGCTGACGGACGGGACGCCTTCGGTGCGAAGCGCTTGCAGGAATTCGCCGAAGTGCGTCGTCTGCCGCGCGAGGATGATGATGTCGCCGTATTGAAGCGGGCGCTGCCGGCCGCCGTCCTCAACGGGCAGGCCGCTGGCGGCCAGTTGCCTGATGGCGGCGGCAACCTGCGCCGCTTCCCGCCCGGAAGCGGCCTGCGACGCCGGGCGCGGCTCGTGCAGCGGGTTGCGCCAGTTGCACGACGGCTTTTCGCCGGGTTCGCGCAGGCCGAGCAGGCGCACGCCGCCGGCGATGTCGCGCAGCGTGTCGTGCGCCTGGAAATCGTCGGGAACCGGCTGGGCGGTGTTGGCCGGGCGTGGGGACGGCGCGTTGTTGTGCGTTTGGGAATCGTCGGGAAGCGGCTGTCTTGCATCCGGCTCCGCGCTGAAAACGCGGTTGACGCAATCCATCAGCGGCTGCGCCGAGCGGCGGGATGTGTTCATCCGCAGGTGCAGGCTGCCCGGGCATTTTTCTTTCAGCCACCGGGCCGCGGCCCGTTGCAGTTCCGGGTCGGCGCGGCGAAAGCCGTAGATGGACTGCTTGACATCGCCGACGATGAACACGCTGCCGCCCCCCTGCGAGACAATCTCGTCCAGCAGCGGTTGCAGCAGTTGCCACTGGCCCGGGTTGGTGTCCTGGAATTCGTCCACCAGGAGATGCTCGATTTTGCTGCCGAGGCGGTACTGCATGTGGAGTTCGCCGTGCAGCAGCAGTTGGCTGCCTTCCCATTCCAGGTCGTCAAAATCAAGCAGGCCGTTTTCGCGCTTGAGGTCGCGGTAAATCCGGCACAGGCGGTCGCCGGCGTGGTGCCATGCGACTCTCAGGCGTTCGTTGCGGTGTTGCAGCAGGCGTTCCCTGGTCGCGCGGACGGCGCCGGCGAGGCCGTCGTAATCGAGCGAATTCAGCGCCTCGACAAACCAGTCGGGCGAGTTCTTGCCCGGCACGGCGCGGGGTTTGTGGTCTTTTGTGAAGAAGCAGTGATACAAGCCGTCAAAGGCCTCGTCGTCCAGCGTTGTGCGCGCCGCCAGCGTTTGCAGCGTCTCGCCCCGGCTGCGGTTTGTTTTTGTGTCGCTGCGAAGCAGCGCGTCGGCGTATTGCGCGGCGCGCTTGCGGATGCCGGCCCGCCAGAGGGTCTTCAATTCGCCCGCCTCGTCCGCGCCGTCGTCGCGGAATGTCTCCAGCCCGCCGCCGCCGCGCGTGAACGCCAGCCAGTCGTTGCGGTGCGCCAGAAACGCCTTCAGCGCCTGGCGGGTGTTTTCAATGCCGTTGCACAGCGCAAACAGCGTGTCGAGCGCGCGGGTGAAGTCGCCGCCGGATTGCCGCGCCGCCTGCGCGAACAATTCGTCCATCGCGCGGTCGTGCAGTTCCTCGACATGCTCGGCAATCTGAAAGTTCAGCGGCACGCCGGCCTGAAGCGGAAACAGCCGCAGCATCTGCTGGCAGAAGGCGTGAAAGGTTGTCATCTGCACCGGCTCGGACGCATAGAGCAGCGTTTCATACAGTTGCGCCGCCGCGCGCCGCCGCGGCGCGGTCCCGACGATGCCGATTTGCCGCAGGTGGCCGTCCAGTTCGTCCGCCGGCGCGGTGCTCCATTGCAGCAGCCGCGTCATCAGGCGCTCGCGCATTTCGTCGGCGGCCTTGTTGGTGAAGGTGATGGCGAGGATGGAGCCGGGCGCGCGGCCCGCCAGCAGCAGCCGCAGGATGCGCGACACCAGCAGCCAGGTCTTGCCGGTGCCCGCCGACGCGGAGACGATGCCGCTGGTTTCGGGCGTCAGGATTTCGGAATAATCCATGATGGCGTGGCTGATTGCGGTGATTGTGTGATTCGGGGCGCCGCGAGGTTTCCCTGCGGCGGCAATCCGGTGATAATACCCGCTTTGCCGCCGCCCGACCGCCCAATCTTCCCCCAACACCATGCCAAGCCGCGCCAGCAAGCGTTATGACGCCGCCGACATAGAAATTCTCGGCGGCCTGGAGCCGGTTCGCAAGCGCCCGGAGATGTTCACCGACACCTCCAGCCCGACCCACCTCGTGCAGGAGGCGATAGACAACAGCGTGGACGAGGCGCTCGCGGGCCATGCCACGCGGGTGGAGGTGGTGCTGCACGACGACGGCTCCATCACCGTCGGCGACGACGGGCGCGGCATGCCGGTGGACCCGCACCCGGTTCGCAAACTGCCCGGCGTTGAGGTGATTCTGACGACGCTGCACGCCGGCAGCAAATTCTCGGGCCGCCAGTACCGCTTTGCCGGCGGCCTGCACGGCGTCGGCATTTCCATCGTCAACGCGCTTTCAACGCGCCTTGAGGTGCGGGTGAAGCGCGACGGCTGCGTGTATGGCATGGACTTCAGGAACGGGCGCCGCACATCAAAACTGAAGGTGCTGCGCCGCCTGAAAAAACGCGCCACCGGCACCGAGATTCGTTTCTGGCCCGACCCGGATTTCTTTGATACATCAAGCTTTGACAGCGCCAAACTGATGCACTTGCTGAAAGCCAAGGCGGTGCTGTGCGCCGGGCTGATCACGCGCCTGAGCGGCGCCGACGGCGGCGACAGGCAGACCTGCCGCTACAAAGACGGTCTGCCGCAGTATTTCGCCGAGCGCTGCGGCGACGGCGAGGCGCTGCTTGAACGCGACTTCTGCGGCGAGCGCGAACTGGACGACGCGCAGGAACTGCGCTGGTGCCTGAACTG